>JAYUVI010000290.1:0-2335 GCA_043754135.1 Bdellovibrionales bacterium
CAACTCTGAAAACATATTATCGGCCATTTTTTACCTCTTCTTTTCATTTCTCTTAAAACTAAATACCACTTGGGCGCGCTTGATATTTTTATAATCAACTCGCACCTGATTTTCACCCTGCTGAATAGTGAAAGCCGTTTCTTCTGCAATCGTGAGCGTACCACCCACACTACGAACTTCGGCTTTCATCCCTTCAATCGGGTCTAACGTAACCACTTTCACTTCTTGCCCTATGGCCTTTTGAAAATGCCAAGGCAAACGCAATGGTCTTTCAACCCCCGGGCTTGAAACTTCCAACTCATATTGTCCGCCGGGGATGACGTCTTCGACGTCGAGTAACAGACTCAGGCCGCGCGATACATTCGCGCACTGGTCGACCGAAACAGCCTCTTTTTCGCCCTCGATAAAAACTCGGAGGACTCGGCTTTGCGGGTTACTTGAAAACTCAAAATCGTAAAGCAAACACCCTTCGCGTCGACTCACTTCTTCAGCTAAATTTCGTATCTTTTCGACCGCGTTCGGGCTCAGCATGTTTCTATAGCTCTTTATGTACAATAGCTTTTTTACAATTTTTACAAAAAAAAGAGGGCCTTTTCAGCCCTCAATCGAGATTTGAATAACAAATTCCTTTAATCATTGCAAGGGCTTATATTCTTCGCTCCCTTTCAAAGATTCGACTTTTTGGTAAATTCATAAAGCCAAGCGTGACCGCCATCCGAATAATAAGTTTTGCGCTCCCCCACTTTAGAAAAACCCGAGCGTTCATATAACTTTACAGCGGGAATGTTGAGGTGATGGACCTCCAACCAAAGCTTTTCTCCAGGCTGTAACCGCGCCTTCAGCTCGTTTATAAGCCGGCTGGCTAATCCCTGCCGGGACCATTGAGGGTGGCTAGCGATGAGCATAATTTCACTAAAATCGCCCCCCGAAGGGCGACGATAAAGGCAAAAGCCGTGTAGCCCCACCTGACCCCCCGGCCAATCACCTTCACAACCTAGGCCCAGATGATGTTCTAATTCATAAGCGATTTTGGCGAGCGTCCACTCCCCACCGATCGCGTGCTGATAGTTCTGCATCTGCGTCGTTAAGATTTGCGCGCATTGATCTGCGTCACTTGTGGAGAGAATTCTAATTCGCGAGGTAATTGCGCACCTGATATTTGTTTTGCAAAAGCTCAAACCAATCTTTCATGCGGCGATCAACTTGTTGTTTGGTTAAATAACCTTTGATGTTTTCTCTAAAGTTTTCATAGGGCAAATTCTCGAACTTCATTTTATTGGCGTTAAAATACTCTTCCGCTTCGCGATCTGTGGCGGGTATTGTCGAAGACTCCATTTTAAAGCGTATAAACTCTTTTGTGCGCATTTTGCGGCGTACGAGTTCTTCAACCTCATTCTTGGTGACGGCCAGACTCGCCCAAATTTTGTCATTCTTTAAGCGTTGCAAAACCAATTTCACGTTATTCTGCACGGCCATATCTGTGCTCATGAATTTCGTGCCCTTGTAGTTTTTCGATTCAAGGTCGATGGCAGCTTCAAGCACAGCTGTGGTTGTTTCGCTCACAAATTCAGGGGAACGTACATCAGCCGACTTGATCGCTGGCGGCGGCACTTTATCTTTAGCGAAATGATAGAGAGCATTTTCAATCATGTGAGCCATCATCACTTCACGACTAGTAATCACTATGTCACCGGCCCGCCCGGCGCCCGTTGTGATCAAAGCGCTTTGTGATGTCATGGTGATCGCGGTCGCGAGAATGAAAAAGAAAATAGGGAGTTGTCGAAGCGATGGTTTCATCCTTTAAGGCTAATACATTTCAAGAAAAAAAAAAAGCGACGATAAATCGTCGCCTTTCAATACTGGCTATATGCGCGTATGAGGACTAGTCAGTTCTTAAGATTAAAACACGTATTTAACGGCAAATCCCAAGTATTGCGAATCACGCTCCTCAAGGGGCGTAAAGCTGCTACCAAACGCGTTACGATAGCTGGGAGTGTTCAACACGTCGTCACTGTAGTGCGTGGTGAGATTGGTCATAAAACGATACTCGGCACCCAATATAAAGTTGTCAGTGATGGAAATATCCACACCCAACGACAAGCCGCCCTCAAGTGACCATGACGACCGCTCAGGAGTATTTAATGAGTCACCTGTCACGCTATCACGCAAGGTTGAATACTGACGATTCACATAGCTGAACAACCCACCCACTGAAGGGCGAATGCGACCTGTAAGGATCATAAAACGCGCACCTAAGCTGAGTGAGGTCTGCTCCAATTGGCGATAAGCAAATGAATATTCATCCACATAAGCATTAGCAAAACCCAAACTTAAA
>JAYUVI010000291.1:0-2864 GCA_043754135.1 Bdellovibrionales bacterium
GCGACCTCTGCCTGGGCAGATAAATCTTCAGTCGCAGATAAGCTTAAAAGTATTACGCCAGAACTAGCTCGAAAACATGCGACTTCAATTATAGTCAATCGTTGCTTCGGTGTGGTTATCAGAGACACTAATCCCGGGTACACTATTAGTCGCGCTCCGGTTTGTTCATCAGTTCAAGAGAAGCTTGATCCGCAATTCAAGTTAGCATTAGTCCATAAAGCCCAAGAAATTGGAGTAGCCGTCAATGTTGATGAGGCTCTCCTTCAGCCAGTTGAAGCTATTTTTGAATCTATTGTGGAGTTGGCCCCGGCTGATAAAAAAGCACAAGTAAAAAGACAATTAAATGATTCATATCTAAATTCGGCGGCAACAGGGTTGCAATTGTGCGCTGAAGCCCAAGGTCTCGATAAATTGGCAGAATCGCAACGAGATCTAGCTGACTTTTGTAATTCTGCATATGAACTTATTCGCGAAGAATCTGCAAAACGCTACAAGGTCGATTTAACGGCAACCCTCCCAGGACTCACACGAGAGCTGCCATCAGCTGAAAAAGTAGAGTCAGATCCCTCAAAAATCTCTGAGTCGGAATCTTCTCACAAGCGAGAACAAGAAATTGCACGCCAGCTTCAGCCTCTCATGCTGTTGCGACAACAAATGCTGAAACAACTAGGGCAACAACCGCGCGATGATTCGAGTGCATCGCCACCGAGCGATTACCAAATCTTCTTGTCACCGATGAGTTTGCCGCAAAGCTCTTCAACTTCGCGGCACATAAGACCAGCTGTAATTAAAGCCGGCTACGCACCAACAGGCACTTCGAGAGCTCCTCGTTGGCCTCAAGCCAAGCGCGCTTTGCGAGCGACGTAAGTTTACTGCCAGCCGCTTTCATGGTTTTTTCGCTTTTTGCTAGAAGATCTTTCGAGCACACCGTTTGCGGAAAAAGATTTTCAAAATACACTTCAACTAAATTGTCATTTTTGTTCCAGTTCATTGTCGTTACCTTTTTGAAGAATTCGTCGACGTAAGGTTTGCTGAGCTCCACATGGTTGGGGTTGTTAAACACACTGGTTGAAAAGCGTAAAGTGCTGAAGGGTAAAGCTTCAGGTTTTTCTAAAGCTATCCAAAATTTCTTTTTGGCACCGACTTCTGGCAATGACACTCGCGAAGCATAGGCATTGCGCTTACCTGTTGTTGTCGGGTCACGCACTTCTTCTTTTGCGATCAGTTCGGTCACTCCCGCATAACCATTCAAAGCCAATTGGCGAACAATCGACCAGCGACGATCTTGGTCTAACTCCAAACCCTTTGGCAAACCTTGACCTTGCAAATACTCAAACAAGCGCTGTTGCGCATTTGGCGTGTGTGCAATCGAAACATAAAAACCAAAAAGCACCATTTGCAGGCTGCTCTTGGCGGGCGCTTCATTCAAACGTGTGATGACTATGTTCTCGAGATCAGGGGCGAGCTGATCACGCATGTTTTTATCTGCATATCCGTAAAAATAATTCTTCACACCGCTAGGTAGGTTCGAGTAAACCGCTTCGTCGGTTTCAGCCTTTATGCCGGCCATCGCTTTGCCAAAATAATCGTGCAAAGACAAGTCACCATCGCGCACCATTTGGCCAAGCATAAACCATGTGGCGAGGCGCATGGTTTTGCTTTCAGCCGCCATGGTCAGCACTTTTTCGGCTAGGTCTAAAGATTTTTTATCGAGCGAAAAGAGTGCGTAGTCGTTGTCATCGTAGTTTGGAAAAACAAAATCAGGGCACTCTGTACCCACTAGTTCAGTCACCGGAGTACTCGCGGTTGAATACGCTACATCCTGCGTTTTTAAAAGTTTTAGCTTTGTGCCATTTAATTTAAAAGTAGCGACACGAGTTTTGTGAGGTGACAGAGTTTTTGAAACGCTGGCTTTCTGTTCAATAGAAAACTGCGAAAGTTTTTTGCCGTCACCACCGCACTCCCACTTCGCTTGTACGCGGTTGGGGCCGGCGGTTTGTAACCACGATTTTGTCCACGGTTCGAGATCTAACTTTGCGGCCGTGGCGATTTCACCAATGAAGTCGGCGCGCTTAGTATTTTGAAACGCATATTTTTTAAAATAAGAATTAAGCCCTGAACGAAACGCCTCTTCGCCCACATAAAAATGGAGTTGTCGCAAAGACGCCGCACCTTTGGCATAGGTGATGCCGTCAAAATTACCGAGAGCGGTGCGTGTATCGGTAACAAGTGTCTCGATCGGGTGCGTGGTGACCAACTGATCTTGCCAATAACCCCAAGACTTATCACCAATCCAACGCAGGGCTTGACCGCTGGCTTTCATAGCACGTTCATTGCTCACGTGAGCCAAGTAGCTAGCAAAACTTTCGTTGAGCCAAAGGTCATCCCACCATTGCATGGTCACCAAATCACCGAACCACATATGCGCCATTTCATGTAAAATTAAATCATCGCGATTTTCAAAATCGGTTAATGGGCGTGGCCCACGAAAAATACTGCGTTCGTTCAGGGTCACAGCACCTGGGTTCTCCATACCGCCCCAAGCAAATTCTGGGATAAACACATGACCATATTTAGGGAAGGGGTACTTCGTACCAAAATACTCGTTGTAAAATTTCAAACCTTTTTTCGTGGTGTCAAAAATGCGATCAGCATCGACATATTTGGCCAATGTAGGTCGTGCATACAAAACGAGAGGTAGCCCTTCGAAGGTGTCCTTCCACTCCGTAAATGGCCCCATGCCGACAAAAAATAAATAAGTGCTGATCGGTTGTGATTCGTTGAACTGAGTTGTGGTGAGACCGTTGTCGCCCGGAGTAGTTTTAGTCACGAGATCGTTTGAAATGACCTTCCACCCGCTTGGA
>JAYUVI010000292.1:0-2158 GCA_043754135.1 Bdellovibrionales bacterium
CACAAGCCGAGGGCAAAACAGTTGTTCTCGATTTCCATGCAGATTGGTGCTCGACCTGCGCCAAACAAAAGCCAGTAATTGAAAGTCTTCTCAAAGAAAAAGAGCTTTCGCCCGTTGTGGCTTTCACTGTCGATTTTGACAATGAAAAAGAAATTAAGAATGCTCTTAAGGTTCAAAAGCAATCCACTCTTGTCGTATTTCGTGGAACAAAAGAGGTCGCACGGCAAATGGGTCTAACAAGTCGTGATGAAATTAAATCCCTCATTCAAAAGGGAATTTAATCTATGACCGGCATCGCTTTAAGCTTTCTTGCAGGCTTACTCACGGCGATTTCACCATGTGTGCTCCCTGCGCTGCCCCTCATTGTGGGAAGCGCGGCGCAGGAGCATCGACATGCTCCGATTGCGGTCGCCCTCGGATTAATATTTTCATTTACTTTCGTGGGAACTGTGCTGGCTGCTTTTGGTTCTTCTTTAGGAATTGATCCCGAAGGTGTCCGAACTTTTGGCGGAGTGATGCTGCTGATTGCCGGGCTGATACTATTTTTTCCTAAGATACAGGGATTGCTTCAAAGCATTTTGTCTCCGGTTTCTAACCGCGCAGGCGGAGTTCTGAGTGATTCTAAATTGCGCGGAATCAAAGGGCAGTTTTTTGTTGGCTCACTACTGGGCCTGATTTGGAGCCCTTGCGTGGGGCCTACCCTAGGATCTGCGATCGGTTTAGCTAGTCAAGCGGATACACTTTTCTGCGCCGCTGCCTCGATGGCAGTATTTGGAATTGGCGCAAGCCTGCCACTATTGTTTTTAGCTTACGGCTCAAGAAAACTATTTATCGAAAAACGAACAAACTTGATGAGCCTCGGGCAAAAAGCGAAACCTGTATTTGGTATAATTTTGGTCGCAGTTGGATTCGCAACCTTGACGGGGCTCGATAAAGCTAGCGAAGCGACATTCCTTCAGCTTCTACCGCAATCATGGGTCGATCTGATCACGCGAATATAAAAATATTCTTGAAACTAAATAACCTCGCCCGCTGCGCCACAAGCGTCACTTTTAGTGGCACGAAAAATGATTGACTGGGCTGATCTCATTCGAAAGTCTTCACAAAACTGAATTGAAAGTGGAAATACCAGGGAGCTGATAGTCGGCGCTCCGCAAATCTCATATTCGGTAGCACGGTGAACAATTCAAGAACTTTATGAGCGAATCTATATTTTTCTAAAAAATAAATTTTCTATAGGCTATCGAAGAAACAATCCCTAACGCCGCCATGGTAGTAATCATAATCGACCCACCATAAGAGAGTAACGGTAATGGTACCCCCACAATCGGCAACAGTCCGATGACCATACAAATGTTCACAAATACATGCCAAAACAAAATTGAAATTACGCCTATCCCTAACAATACTCCGAATCGATCGCGGGCCTGCGAGGCGATTCGCGAAGACATAAATAATAAAGTCATAAAAAGTCCAACAGCCGTCATGCTGCCGACAAAACCATGTTCCTCACTCAAAACCGAAAAAATAAAATCGGTGTGACGTTCGGGCAAAAATTCGAGCTGTGACTGCGTGCCCTTACGAAAGCCTTTGCCGACGACCTTGCCGCTACCGACAGCAATACGCGATTGAATACTGTTGTACCCAGCCCCCCGTGGGTCTTTGCCCGGGGTCAAAAATGTGAGTACGCGATTTTTTTGATATGATTTCAAACCGAAGCTCCATACGAGCGGTGCTGCAATCAAACCCATGACAAAGAAAAATACGAGTACTGACGTGCGCACCCGCACAAAGAAAATCATCGAAATAAAAATAGCCACGAGTAATAACCCCGTACCCAAATCTGGTTGCTTGATAATAAGTGCAGCGGGCACGAGAGTAATAATGGCTGGTATTATAAGATCGATAAATCCTAAACCTTCAGGTTTATTTTTGCCCGTAAGAATTCGGGCGAGCATCATGACGAGAACGATTTTCATAGTTTCAGATGGCTGGTAGCGAAAAAACCCAAGATCAAGCCAGCGTTGGGCTCCGTAAGAAACTTTGCCAACAACCATGACTAGAATGAGCGCTAATAAATTCATGCCGTAAAAAATGTAAGCGCCACGTTTAAAAAAATTGTAGTCGACTAGAGTGAGCCCTAAAAATAAACTCCAGC
>JAYUVI010000293.1:0-5200 GCA_043754135.1 Bdellovibrionales bacterium
GTAGATAAGGCCACAAAATCCGAACACGCGCCCGCGGGATCACCGGGGACAACAGAAGAAATATTGTCACTCGGGCCAGCGGTCTCGCCGGCGTTTTCGGCATCAATGCCATCAACGTTAGCTGACAGTGGCACAATGTCGGTCATTCAGTTTAAACAAACCACTCCCACACCTAGTGGCTCACCACCTCCCAATGTTGCCGCGAGTGGCAGCGGGCTTTCACAAAATAAGTTTGTTGAATTTCTTTACTCACTCGAAGCGAGTTTTGCGGGCGGTATGATTTTGCAAGTGAGCCAAGATCAATTTAAACCTTTGGCATGGGATTCTAAATTCAAGCCGGCTACTGAAAAAGCAGAGGCTTACTGGACGCTCAACAGTCCGAGCGCTTTTCGTGTGGCCTATCGTACGCAAATGCCTTATCTGGGTCATATTGTTGAAACTCCTATTAACAAAGATTTTTTTGCGGCGTGGAGCTTTACTGAGTTACCGAAATATGTTTTGATTCAACCGGTGAAGGTCGAAGAGAAAATTGCTTATTTGATTGTTATGCTCACTGACGCCACTAAAAAGAACCATCACCTTATCACTTCGGGCGAAAAATCCGCTTCTGAGTTATTGCGCCTGATTAGTAGCTCAGAAGCCGCGTAGCTGACGCGCGATCTCGCTCTGCAAATCTGCTTGCATGCGCAAATTTTCTTCGTGTGTACGCTCACGACCGTTTTTAAAATCAAGATCTTCGACGCCGAACATGGGCACGATGTGATAATGAAAATGGGGCACGTCCCAACCTGCGATAATTGTGCCGACACGCTTGCAGCCGGTCACTTTGTGAATGGCCTTCGCGATAAAGCGAGCATTAGCAAAAACTTTTGCGTAGTAAGGCTCCGGCACTTCGACAAAATAATCGACTTCAACTTTCGGAATCACTAACGTATGCCCCATTTGAATTGCGTCTTTCGTTAAAAACGCGTAAGTCCATTCATCCTCATAAATTTTGTATGAAGGTATTTGCCCTGCAATAATTTTTGTAAATAAGCCAGCCATTCAAATATCTCCCGCAATAAATTTTTGAAAACGAGCCCACCATCTACGCTTCAACTACTCTCTTTGCCATTCTAATTTTTATAACATTTAAAATGACGACGACGACTCACACTTTAATAGTATTTCACCTGATAAACACGTTCGCCACTTAAAGCATCAAGCGTAATTTTCATCTGCACAATCGACCATGCCGTCGGCAACACATCGATATTCAAACGCTCGGCCCACTCCACAATAATGAGCCCGCGAGAAACGGCCAGATTCTCCCAAAAACCGATAGTCTCGAGATCATCTTCATTACCGATACGGTAAAGATCATAGTGATCGACCACCACTCCGCGCACACGATATCGGTGATGCAAAGCAAACGTCGGGCTCGCGACATCGTGTATGCCCATGGCTTTTAACAACAACTCCACCGTTTTTGTTTTCCCAGCACCCACCGGGCCGTCGAGCAACAATAATACCCGCTCACCCAAATGCGCGCGCAAATGGTCACAAAATTTTTCAAGTTCAGCTAAATTTTTAATTGAAACTTCTTCGACAGACTTTGGCTTTAAATGCGGGTGGACTACAGGCATAGACATGAACAAAGTTATATCAAAAAATCGCGTCGTGCGCGACATCGGTTAAGTTAGAAGATCGCGCTTTGAGCGATACGGCTCAACATTGACGCGAGACCATCTTTTAAGTCGCTCGGATTTAACGTTCTCTTATCATAACCCGCGCGCGTCCACTCATCTGCCAAACGGCCGTGAATAAACGCTGCCGTCGCTGTGGCCTGCAAAGTGTCTAGACCTTGCGCGAGCAACGCGCCAATCATGCCAGTGAGCACATCGCCAGCCCCCGCCTTCGCCAACGCTGAATTGCCAGAATTGATCACCATACAGCGCTTGCCATAGGCGAGAATGCTGCGAAAACCCTTGAGTAATACGTGACAACCGGTGATCTTGCTCGCCGCCAACGCCGCCGCATAACGATCAGCCTCAATCGCTTTGGCATCTTTTTTCAGAATGCGCGAAAGCTCCCCAACATGCGGAGTTACAACCCAAGTCTTAGGTAGGGGAAAAAGTTTAAACTTCACACAAACCGTTAATGCGTCGGCATCAATAACCACTTTTTCGACTTTCAAATTTTTCAAGCGACGAATAATCGCAGCAGTTTCTTCGTTCACGCCTAAACCCGGGCCCACAGCATAAGCTGATATTTTTTTAATATCCCAAATCTCTTCGTTATCGAGCGATGAGGTCAGCACTTCAGGAGTGGTTTCTAATTTTTCAAAAGGTAATCTGTCACCCGCCCAAGTCACGTAGCCTACACCCATGCGATAAGCGCTCTGCGCCGCGAGCAGCCCGGCACCCCACATGTCGGGGCTACCGGCCATTACCACTAAACGACCAAAATCACTTTTACTTGTGCGCTCTTTACGCGTCGGTAAATAGCGACGAGCAAGTTTATCGTTAAAAACAAAATGAGTAGTGGCAATACCCCGCAAAGATTCGTAAGGGTAGCCCACAGAGAGCACACGAAGCTTGCCAACATACAAAGGGCCATCAGCGGTAAAAAAACCTGGCTTAGGCAAGCCGAATGTAAATGTGGTATGCGCACGCACAGCCACACCATGCACGGTACCCGTGTCGCACGATAAACCTGATGGACAATCTAAAGCGACAACTGGCACTTTAAGCGAATTGATTAAATCGACCATGTCTTGCAAATCGCCCTCGAGCGATTTTTTCAGCCCAATACCAACCAAAGCATCAATCACCAAAGTCGCCGCACGCACTTGCTCTAACTTTTTGGATTCTCGCAAACCATCAACAATCCTTAACCCGTGCAGCTCAACCCGTTTCAATTGCAATTTAAAAAGCTCCGAACGCTTTTTCGCAGGCGCAATTAATACCACAAGCAAATTCCGAAAACCCATGGAGTGTAAGTGTCGCGCCATTACCAAACCGTCGGCACCATTGTGACCAGGTCCGCAGAAAAAAGCCGTCAAACCGCGTGTCAGCTCAGGATAAAAATTCTGCTGGCTTTCACGCGCCGCTTGCAGACCGGCGGACTCCATTAAAATTTCGTCGGTGAGCCCGTAGACTTTACATGAAAAATTATCCACTTCTCGGCATTGCGCTACGGTGAGAAGGCGCATAGGTGGTTATTTTCCTAACTTCATTTGTAAGAATGTGGCCATCTCTTCAGCATATGAATCGATCAAACGTTTCTCTGTTCCTTCGACTAGTACACGCACAAGATTTTCAGTGCCCGAGTAACGCACGAATATACGGCCTCGACCTTTGAGGCGATCTTGTATTTCGCTCAAGAGCTCGTTGTATCCTGCAACTGTTTGCAGATCGACTTTCTGTTTTACACGCGCATTGATCAAGACTTGCGGTACATCTGTCATCACATCACTCAACTCACTCAACTTTTTACCTGTTGCACGCATCACTGATAAAATATGCAGCGCTGCCAAAGTGCCATCACCTGTCGTGCTGTGCTCTAAAAAAATAATATGACCCGACTGCTCCCCGCCTAAAGTGTAGCCGTGTTTGCGCATTTCATCGACGACGTATTTATCGCCTACATCTGTACGCACCACTTTCACGCCGTAATTCACTAAGCAATGTTCAAGACCAATATTGCTCATTTCAGTGGCAACGATTGTGTCTTGATTCAACTTGCCGGCCTTTTTTTTGTGGATCGCGGCAATAGCTAAAATATGGTCGCCATCTACTATTTGGCCACGCTCGTCGACCATAATCACACGGTCGGCATCGCCATCAAGCGAAATACCCACATCGGCACGATAGCGCACGACTTCTTCGCAAGTGCGATTGGGGTAAAGCGCGCCGACTTTATCATTTATATTGCGACCATTAGGCTCTTTACCAATCACCATCACTTCAGCGCCGAGTTCTTCAAAAATTGCAGGCGCCACTTTATAGGCGGCACCATGCGCGCAATCGAGCACAATACGCATGCCCTCTAAACTCAAATTCATCGGGAATGTATTTTTCGCGTAAACAATATAGCGACCATCGGCATCATCAATACGACGAGTGCGACCAATTTCATTCGGGTCGGCTAGAAGTGTCGACATATCTTCGCTAAAAACGAGCCGCTCGATTTCAGACTCAGTCGCGGCGGTAATCTTGAAACCGTCGGAGCCAAAAATCTTTATGCCGTTATCGTGAAAAGCATTGTGCGAAGCCGAAATCACCACACCCGCATCGGCGCGCATATTCTGCGACACAAAACCAATGCCTGGGGTGGGGAGAGGCCCCGTGAGCAACACACGAATTCCCATTGAATTTAAACCTGAGGCCATAGCTTGTTCAATCATGTAGCCCGACAAGCGGGTGTCCTTACCAATCAATACTGTAAGTTTCGACCCGCGACGGCCTTGCTGAGATATTAATACGTGCCCGAGCGCCTGGCCCACGCGCAAAGCCACATCAGGAGTCATCGGTGCGCGATTGGCCGTCCCGCGAATACCGTCGGTGCCAAAGAGTTTTTTAGGTTTTTTTTCTGTACTCATGACTCACTCACTTCTGGATGTCTTTAATTTCAAGATCAAAGCTCGACGGCTGCAGTGAAACCAACCTCACTCCCATCGGCAAATTCAGATCTGAAGGTTTAATTTCTATGTGCTTGAGACCGGCACTTTCGTTATTCAGGTTCAAAGTAATAGTCTGTGCCGACTGGCTGAACTTCTTCAAGCTCGCTCTTGGTCCAGAAACCTTCACTCTCACAGAGCGTTCGATGATGCTGGTCATCACCAACGTCGGCTTCAAAAGAAATTCGAGATCCATCGTTCGCAGTAAAATAGTGTCTTTGCGACCTTGCGTAGTCGTCACCCAAATCGCAAGCGCCACGAAAAATGCCACCAATTTGTAGAGCAAGTTGTTAGTGATCTGTTCACCAATTTGCGGCAATTGCTTTTTCATGTTTCAGCACTGCTCCACTCAGGTCGAACTTTAACACCTAACAAATCGTACAATTCACTTCGTAATGTGGCATGATCAAGATTCTTCAAAAAGTGCCCACCGTGCATAATATTGACTGACTTATTCTCTTCACTCACTACCAAAATCACAGCGTCAGTTTGCTCAGCAAGACCCATGGCGGCGCGGTGACGAGTGCCCAAATTTTTATC
>JAYUVI010000294.1:0-6939 GCA_043754135.1 Bdellovibrionales bacterium
CAGTCGCTTGCGAAACTTTGCCGGTGGTTTTATTCACAGTCCAAGTGCCACTCGGTGCTGTACCTGACGAGTATGTCACTGTCTGTGTGCCCGTACCACTAAACAACATACTTGCAGCACCATCTGCGCCGTTAATAAGCACATTGCCACGATTTTCTAGAGTGCCGTTCACTGTACCCGCGGTCAAAGTCAAACTGTTAGTAGAAATCAAATTGCCAGTGATTGTTTTTGTCGAGCTCGCGCTGTTGACCGTGATGTCGTAAAACTGAACACTGCCCGCATTAATTGTTGATGTAAAACCAAGAACGAAAGCGACATTTGAAGTGCCCGCAACGACAGTCCCTGAAGTATATAAAAAGTTGCCGCCCAGTCTGAAGTTATTCGAGATGTTCACTGTACCAGTCGATGCGATTTCAAGATGTGGTGCACCGCCGGCATTTAAACTCGAGGTTAAAGCTTGAGTGCCAGAACCATCGATGATCATTGAAACCATCGATGCTGATAGACGGCAATTGTAATCTAAATTGCCTCTTACTCTTACAACTCCGGTGATTAAAGATTGACGGGTTGACGTACATGAAAAGTTGCCATTCACCGTGAGTGTACCAGTGATGGTCTCAACCGTATCTGAGCCATATTCAGAAGCGAAACCGACATTGTTTAATGCTAGTGCACCAGCATCAATTGTGGCCGCATTTCCGAGAAATTCAAAAGTCGTCGACGTTAAAACAACAGTGCCCGAAGTGTATTTAAAATTGCCAGTAACAGTGTGTGTACCAGGTGCAAAAGTGACCGTGTTTGAACTTGCGGCAATCTCAAGTGTCGGGAAAGAAGCACCAGTCGTTGAAGTCACAGTTTGATTGCCCATTAATTTAAAAGTGGCAGGTGTACCTATATAACCACCACTTGCGAGAATACTGACATTGCCGTAAGTTTCAATCGTACCGGTTAGAAATCGTATAAAAGTCGAATTGACTGTCGTCGTCCCCAAAATTTTTAATGTACCTGAAATTGTTTTACTCGACAGCGAACCCCAAGCCCCGGCGAATGAAGCATTATTAAACGTAGATGATGTGGTGGTGGTAATTGTTGCCTGGCTGTCGGTGAATGCAAAAGTCCCCACGGTTTGTGCAAATGTGGCAGCTGCGTCTATAGTGACGCCGCTATTCACGGTGGTCGTACCAGAGGTCGCTGTAAAAGACCCCCCACTCACTGTAAACGGACCCGCACCGCCAACCGTAGCGACAGTCATTGCTGAGTCGCCACCTACAAATGTACCGCCTTGTTGAATGTACCCGGTATTGCCAACAGTGAAAGTTTGCGAAGCCGCCTGCGTAATCGTACCCGTGTAGCCCGCGCCAATTAAAACGCCGCCAACAGATTGCGAAACATCGATACTCACATTACAAGCGGCACCCGAACATGCGCCAGGCACAAAGTAAGCCACTTCGCCAGCTGTCGGTTTTGTGCCATCAGCCCAGTTGGTATTTGTGTTCCAACTGCTGTTGGTTGCACCTGTCCAAACGTTGCCGGTGATGTCGTCGTTATTAATCGTACCTGTAGCGGTCGCATCGCTAAGATTACCCGTTGATGGCGCTGACAAAGTGACAACTAAAGTTTCGTTACCTTCTGGAGTCGTATCACCGGTGGCATCTACCGCAATCGTGCCTGTGAGAGCACCAGACGCCATAGTGAATGTGCCACTAGCCGCTGTGTAATCGCTACCTGATGCCGCTGTGCCATTTGAAGTCGCGAAGGTAATTGTCGTCGCTGAACATTTTGCCGCGTCGAAGGTCACAACGAAGTTCATCGCCGTAGTCGCCGCATTACCTTCGGCAACTGCCACATCAGCAATCGTAATATTGGGGATGGTCGAGCTATCAATCAGCAAGCCATCAGTCACGTTCACCGTAGGCGCCACTTCAGTCGTAAGAGTCGCGCAGCCTTGACGTAAAACGGCCGAGCTTGCAGCGCCTGCTCCGTCACCCACTGTGATCACGTTATCAACTCCGCTCGAGTTACTGACAGTGAGAGCATAACTATTCATGTTGAGTTCACCATTGAGAATCGTTAAATCTTGCGACGGGTAATCTAACGATACAGCTGAACCTAAACTTAAAACGCCCAACGCTTTATTAACTGTGACGGCCGAACCGTTGTAAGGGAATGTTGTATTGGCGCGTGTCCATGTCTGTGCGCCGGTGCCATTAAAATCTAAGGTTGTTGTGCCTGTTATTGAACCGCCGCTTGTGGTTGTCGTTACATGACCGGCGGCGTGAATTGTGTTGCCATTGATCGCATAACTGTAGCTGCCCGTGGTGGCAGTAAAAGCTCCGCCAACCTTCATATCGTCTGCTAAAACTAGAGCCGGGTTCGTCGCGGCATTATGAGCTACATTCACGTTATATAAAACTGCACCACTAGATGTTACAGTTTGTGCAGATGCGGTTTTATATAAATTTATTGTTGAAGTGCCCGCATTTACCGCTGTGCCAGGTGTGATAGTTAAATCACCATATACTCCGATTGTGCCCGAAAGTGTGGCCGTGCCAGTGGCTTTGTCGATTACGAGGTCATTCATGGCTTGCGTGTAAGAACCACATGTGCCCGTCATAGAAAGCGTTTGTGCACCAGTACCATTTAATTTTAAATTGGGCGTGCCCGCTATACAATCTATAGTTGCATTGCCACCGACCTCAATTGAACCTGTTACTGTATTATTGTGCCCTGATGGCGAATCAAAATTACCTGAAACTTTTACCGTACCTGTAATGGTTACCGTGCCGCCTGATACGCCGTCTTTGTTAAATTTTAAATTTGGTAACACTAAAGCGCCCGTATTGATCGTCGCTGCAGATAAATTGTTGTACCCGTTGGTGTTAAAATCAAATGTTGTTGTGCCCAGTGCTGTCGTGCCCTGCACGTAAGTAAGACCATTGATTATAGTGGCTGTGCCCGACGTGGTTAATGTTCCACCCGTCTTATCTATAATCATGCTACCCATATGGCCCGTACCGAATGTAGCCGTTTGATTATTTGTGCCTGTAAATTTAAATGTGAGCGCGTTGTTGTACATGCTGATCAAGTTGATACTAAAATCACCATAAACTTCGATTGTAGCAGCACCAGTATGCGCACCGGTTGAGTTCAAAGTCGTTGTGCCATAAGCGCGAATTATATCGCCTGCGCCAAATCTAAAACCAGCACCACCAGCAGCACTGTTTGGAAAGCTTAAGTTATATAAATCGACAGAGGTATTGACGTCGAATGTACCGTCATAACGATCGTTGACTACGAACGTACCGTTATTGTGAGTAAAGGTACCACCAGTGATAATAAAACCAACAGCCGTTGAGATCAGACCAGGGTTCGTGATTGTCATACTGCCGGTTGTGGCCGTAAATGTACCACCACTCATATTGAAAAATCGTGGAGCAATGGCCGAGTCGCCACCGACAAATGTACCACCCTGCTGAATATAGCCAGCAGAACCAACCGTGAAAGCCACACCCGCCGCTTGCGTGATGGTGCCCGTAAAGCCGCCACCAATTAAAACACCGCCCGTAGTTTGTGCTGGGTCTACATCGATACTCACGTTACACGCAGCACCCGTACACGCGCCCGGTACGAAGTAAGCGATCTCACCAACTGTCGGTTTTGTGCCGTCAGCCCAGTTTGAATCCGTGTTCCAACTGCTGTTGGTTGCACCCGTCCAAACGTTGCCGGTGATGTCGTCGTTATTAATTGTACCTGTAGCGGTTGCATCGTTGAGTGTACCCGCTGATGGTGCTGACAATGTCACAACAAAAGTTTCGTTACCTTCTATTGTCGTTTCGCCAGTTGCATCTACCGCAATCGTACCGGTCAATGCAGCAGCCGCCATTGTGAATGTGCCGCTGGCCGCTGTGTAATCACTACCTGACGCCGCTGTGCCATTTGAAGTCGCATACGTAATAGTCGTCGCCGAACAACTAAAAGCGTCGAACGTCACAACAAAATTCATCGCAGTGGTGGCCGCGTTGCCCTCGGCTACAGCGACATCGGCAATTGTAATGCCTGGGTTCGCCGAGCCACCGCTATTAATTGTACCAAGTGCCGGTGACAAAGTCGTATAGCCAAGAGTCGAGCAACCTTTATTTATAACCGTGCCGGCTTGCATACCGAGTACGTCAATGGCCGTCCAATTGAAATTATTCATATTGATTGTGCCAGCGGTCAGCGTGACGTCATCACCAGCGCTCACAGCGATCGACGAAGCCAACTCAACAGTGCCACTCGCTTTATTAATAACCCAGCCATCCCAAGGCCAAGTGCCTGCAGCAAAAGAAACCGTTTGCGCACCGGTACCGTTCATAATGACAGTCGGCACCGAGCTGCCCGCGCCATTCGTTATCGTAATATTGCCGCCGATTTCGATCGAATTGCTGTTACCAGAAATATTACTGCCGCCACTTACATCTGATACAAAATTACCCGCAACTTTCAAATTGCCATTTTGAATGGTGAGGTTATAGAAAGAGGCCTTTGTAACTTCGAAATTATTAAAACTAAAATTATCTACGTTATCTAAAACAGTGTGTTGCCCAGCTAATATTTTAACTGTAGAGGTTCCACCATTTACAGTACCTGATACATAAGTCAAATTTTGCCAGACACTTATCGTACCTGCCAAATTAACGGTGCCAGTGGCTGCGATAGTTAAATCATAAATGCGCGACGGTGACACACCCGTTACTGTTTGCGTACCTGCACCGGTTAAACGAATTGAGCCACCACCATAACCTGAATTCCAATCAGTAAGATTCAAATCACCGGCCACATTAACTGTACCAGCGCAAATACTAGCGCCAGATGCATCGGCCTGATCAAGAGTTAAATAACCGTCAACATACATAGTGCCAGTGACATTCACGCACTGATTGCCACCCTTAGCAAAAATAACGTTGTTAAAATGAGCACTGCCCGTGTTGACCGTTATGCTGCCGCCGCCACCTACCGCTAAATCTAATAGTGACGTGCCGGCATTGAACGTACCGCCAGCAATTGTTAAACTGCCACCATCAATAGATATAGTTGCCGCACCGGCCGTAAACGTACCGCCAGACTGGTAATATGTATTTAAAGTAATATTGTTCGCGCCTTGGTTAACTGTCCCGGTATAGCCATTGCCTAATGTAATATTACTAATACTCACTGCGGCTGACAGATTGGCATTGCAAGCTGAACCGGTACACGCACCGGGCACGAAATAGGCTGTCTGCCCAGCTGTTGGTTTTGTATTGTCCTGCCAGTTGCCGTTAGTCTCCCAGTCATTGTCGACTGCGCCTGTCCAAACGTTGCCTGTAATGTCATCGTTATTAATTGTGCCGATACCTTGCGCATCAGTCAGCGTGCCTGCAGATGCTGCAGATAAATTAACATAAAAAGTTTCATGGCCTTCAGGGGTTGTTTCACCCAAGGCATTTACTGTGATCGTACCGGTCACTGCACCTGCCGTCATTGTGAAGGTGCCGGTCGCCGCGGTGTAATCTGTACCTGATGTTGCCGTGGCAGCTGCTGTTGCATAAGTCATGGTGGTGTCTGTGCACGTCAGTTGATCAAACGTCACAGTAAAGGTGATAGCGGTATTGCCAGCATTACCTTCGGTCACAGCGGCTGGATCATTGATTGAAATATTAGGCGTCGCACTACCACCGATCAACGCGCCATCAGTCCCGTTTACGGTCGGCGCGACTTCTGTTGTGAGTGTCGCGCAACCTTGACGCAAAATCGCTGAACTTGCAGCGCCCGCGCCATCACCCACGGTGATCACGTTGTCGACGCCACTCGCGTTACCCACGGTGAGCGCGAAGGTGTTCATATCCCACTCGCCGTTTAAGATTGTGAGATCTTGGCTCGCAGTTGCTAAACTCACCACTGTGGCCTGCGAAACTTTACCGCTCGCTTTATTTACAGTGAACGTGCCGCCAGGCATTGTACCCGCGGTTTGCGTCACAGTTTGTGTGCCTGTGCCGTCAAAAACAATATTTGTAGTACCGCCCGTACTGCCACTAGTGAGTGTCAAATTACCTTTTAAATTTATACTACTGCCGAGCGTTTGTTTTGATCCACCGCCCGTGGCATCGAAAGTCAAATTGTTGGTGACCGTGATATCATTAGCCAACGTTATATCTGCCGTTGAAGCGCCCTCTTTACCAATATTAAGATTATAAAATTGCAACCCTGTACCTGTGATGGCCGAACTCGTCACATCACGCATGCGTACGGTAGATGTGCCAAAATCCAATGTACCGCTGGTTACGGTAAAACTGCGGGCAATATCTACAGTGTTTACAAATGTTGTAGTGCCAGAGGATTTGTTGATCGTAAGATTTGGTAACGCCCCAGACGTACCTGTAACGGTTTGTGCGCCAGTCCCGTTCAATAGCACTGTACCGGTTGCGTTAGCACCTGTACCGCCACTAACGGCGTTGACATGACCAGCAACTGCAAATGTGCCAGTTTCAATTTGTACAAGATTTGCGCCGGCGGCGCGCTCGATAGTTAAATCGCCACCAACAATGACCGTGCCTGTTGGTGTCACTTTTTGGTATGCCGCTGTCGCATCTTTGTAGATGTGAACATTGTTAAAGACAAACGCACCCGTATTAATTGTTGAGTAAGCGCCATTTACAAAACGAACAGTCGAGGTGCCCATATTGGTAGTACCGGCAACATAGTTAAAATAAGAAATGACGTCGATTGTACCCGCAAACGTGGCCGTACCGCCTGACTTGTTGATAGTTATACCTGGCACCTCGCCACCGGCTGTGCCCGTGATCGTTTGATTGTTGCCACCAGAAATTAATAGGTCAGTCGTACCAGTACCGGCCCCTGAGCCACCACTCGAATTCAAATTCACATCACCGCGGGCCTCAAGTGTACCGCCGGCAAAATTTA
>JAYUVI010000295.1:0-2191 GCA_043754135.1 Bdellovibrionales bacterium
TGAAAAAGCCAATACACAATTGCAAGAAGTAAAAGGCTCGGCACCTCCATTCTTCGAACGATCGCACCCCGTGCAATCCAATGAAGAGCAGGCAAATCTTTGTTCTCCGTGCTCATAGAAATGCGTGTTCCCATCGCGACAAATGTTAGGCTTGCCGCGCACGCAAATGTAAAACTCCAAAGCCATGCCAGCGGACCGAAGAAGGCGATAGATCCGCAGACATGATCAACAACGAAACTGCCAACCAATGCAGCAAGACCTACCGAATAAAGTATGAGGGCATTTTGCAAGGACAGCCGCGCGCTTTTTGCAAACTGTTCGATAATCGCAGCAATACATCCGACGAGTAAAGCGGCTGCAATTGCTAGTAAGGCGGTTTCAATGCTGAAACTGTTGTCAACAAGCATTGACGTTGCAGCGACCGCCAACCCCGCAAGAGTCGCGCTTAGTATAATGCACGACGAGCTTAACGAGAATGCTCTACGTTCGAAAACATCGCGAAGTGTGAAAAAAGCAAGCCACAATGGCGGTAAGAGGCAAACGAAACTCATAACTAGCGCGGCGCCGTCGTTGGTGATTCGATTCGGCAAATTCCAGATCCCGATGCCAACAGCGGCTACTCCAAGCATGAGAAGTTCGCGTCGATCTTCGATGGTGATAGTTTCACGTTTTTCAAATCTCAGAATATAAATTATTAATAGAATTGTTGAGGCGACGATCAAGAAAGGTTGCGCGCGCGCAAAACTCTGCACGGCCGGAATAAGTTCGATTGAAATAACTTGTCGATAGGTGAAGGGAACATAGGCCAGCAGCGAATAAAGACTCGTCAAAAGCCAAGAGACCGCGACGGTGATTCTCAATATCGAGCCCACCATCTTCATTTGTCACCTTCGCGTTGAAGCAGATTATTGTACGCATCTTTGATCGCTAAATTGTCCGGGTGATTTCGAAGTGCTTCTTCGAAAATCGCACGGGCGCGAGCTTTTTGATTGGTGCGTTCTGCTGCCAGGCCTGCAATCAGCTCCGCATCCGAAACATCCGGGTTCGATTTGATGTAAACGCTGATCTCACGCCAAGCTTGGTCGGCGCGACCAAGGCGAAGTAAAATTCGCGCGTGTCCAATTGCGAAATCGCCGTAATCGGGAAATAATATGAGGCCTAAGCGATATTGTTCAAGGGCGGCCTCAAGGTTTTCGGATCGCTCCGTTGCCAACGCTAATTCTAATTTAAAATCCGAATTTGTAGGCTCAAGTTTTATGCAACGTTCTGCAGAGTCGAGCATTTTCTGAGTATTGCCCGCACTCCAATATGCGCGCGTAATATCTGGACAAGCTTCACCTGGGTTCGGCGAATGAAGCAAAAGGCGTTCAAGGTAAGTTGCCGCTTCAGCGTGCTTCTTCAGTTGTTGAGCAAGTCCCGCAGCTTGGTGAATATAGATGTGATTGGTTGGGAAAAAAGCAAGAAGCTCGTTAGTCTCGCGCAAAGCCCCCTCGAAATCTTTTTTTTCAATTAACCCTCGAGCACTTTGCATCAACTCGGCCGGAGATTTCTGAACGGGTGGGTGAATTCGTCCCACACCAAGAAGCGCAGCCGCGATTGTCAGCGGCACTACCCAACTGAACCAGTGGGGAATTCTTTCGCTCCAGTTGAGACGCTGCTGTGGTACGACGGTGCTTTTCATTGTTCAATTCAGGTTACTATTCTTCAACCCTCAAGTAAACGCAATGGCGCAATTGCTAAACCGGCACTTACTTTAACTGATGAGGCCTTCCATTCCTTTGGCTAGTTATTTCATAACCTGATGGTCGTGGCAGTCTGTTTCATACAACTTTGCTGTTATCGGCAGTCGTGTAAGGGGAAACTAATTACCACTTGAAATAATAAAAACTTATTACCAAATCTACGACATCTCTAAAACCTACGCGGGTGAACCTTTAGAGCTAAGGCCTATTATTAATTTTTTCGCATATAGCATTTATTTATTGAGAGAATTGGGGGGACGTTGATTAACCTCGAGAATCTGCTCGCTAGTACACGAATTGCCGCGATATTATTAGATGACGAATTTAAAATTCGTGATTTTACTGCTGCGACTAAAAACATTTACAATATACAACCTGCCGATATCGGGCGATCACTTTTTGAGCTCGGTAGCCACGCCCAAAGTATGCCGCCCTACCCGCCGCTAACG
>JAYUVI010000296.1:0-3841 GCA_043754135.1 Bdellovibrionales bacterium
TTCTGGCTCTCCTAAATTGCCCAATATATGGGCTGTTAGGTCAGCCGGCTATTGTATCTTCTTCAGGCTTTACGACTCCAGCTTTTCGCCCGCACTCCAAAGTGACTCGGTTTGCATGCGCAATTTTAATTAACGCTGCGAACTTTCTGGGTGGCTTCAACCATTGACGTCACTTCTCTTGCAAAACACTTGAGCAAGGCCTTGCTAAACGCCACTGCATCAACTTGGAAATCTTGAAGCGCCACTGTCGGCACGGGTGTACCGTCGTTCACCACGTTGACGGCAAAATGTACAAGCGTTGAAGTAGGCGATTGCGTGGCTATGCTGATTGAAAATTTGCGTGGGCGTGAAGTTTCGTCGCAATGCAAAGAGCCTACGCGCAGTTCACGTTTTACATCGCTCACGTAGACATCGTCGCCATCGCGTATGAGTTTTTCGGTCAGATCGCACTGAGGCGACATATCGCGTAGCGTGTCGATTGTGAGTGACGCCATTATCCGTTGCAAAGCCACGCCAGCAAACAAACCTGTATCAAATTTTTCAATTATAAAATGCACCATACGCGCGCCGCGAATTTCGCTATTGGCGCGCACATCTTCGCCATCGACCATATGCTCAAACGGAATATTGCACTCACCTACCCACGAAACGACCGAGTCGCCCAGTACGCCAAACTTCATATATGCGAAAAGCGAACGAAGCTGTTGGCCATCGTAAACCATTTCTTTTTCGCTAAAATAAGTCGTCATTGCTGAGCCCCTAGAGTCGCCGAGATTTCGAACTCGATGGCGCGAATAAATCGCTGGCAAGATTCGCACTTGCGACATATTTTTTCGTCGCCAAAATAACAAGGCCACATCAATTCAAACGGCACTTTAAGTTCGCGACCCAAAGCAACGATTTCGGTTTTATTTTTATCCGCGGTGTGACACATCACCTGCACATGATTTGCTGTTGAAAACTCAAAACTGCGATCGAGTGCGCCCATAAAATCGGCGGAGTTGTCAGGAAAAGTCATAGCCTCTTCACTGTTAAAACCCGGCACCACATACCGCGCGCCTAAACCTTCAGCGACCCCGGCTGCGATGTTCAGAAAAATTCCATTGCGATTGGGCACCCAAACTGATTTAGCCGTTTCTAAAGATTGCACCATGTCGTCGATTTTCACAGCTCCGCCTTGTGGCACGGCTGCATTACGATCGACCAGTGAGCTGCGGGTGAAGTCTTTAAACCAAGGCAGTTCTATCACCTTGTGTGTTAGGTTTAAACGCAAGCAAATCTCGCGGCTTTGCATGATTTCACGTTGAGCCGCGCGTTGGCCATAATCGAACGTAAGAACGCTCACGACGTTCATTTTTTTAGCAGTTAAATAAAGATTTACTGTTGAGTCTAGGCCTGATGAGAGAAGAACCACAGCCGAAGACGCAGACATAAAAACTCTTTTTACTTATTGCGGGTTTTTGTCGTCGAAACCATAAGTGAATCCCGAACTTCTTTGGCTTTTTCTAAAATGCGCGTACCCAATTGCAAAGCGAGCTTGCGCTCGTCACTCAATTTCTTCTTACCAATTTTAATTTGTTTAAGAAATTTGTTGTAAGGTTTCGCAGTCATTTTTAGAAGGAGCTGATCGAGAGCATCCATCTTCGTGACTTTTTTTAGTGTGGGTTTTGCTTTGATTACTTTGGGGTGATTTTTTACGGCTTTTGAAAGCTTAGCTTTTGTGGCGACCGTCTTAGCTTTTTTCGACCGAAGTTTGATTTTCGATTGAGCGGCTTTCTTCTGAGTTTGCACACGTTTAGCTGTTGTCATGGGGCAATCTAACACATGGCAGCAGAAAAGAAAACCCCCCGTCGCCATACTTATTATTTTCTAACAATAACGGCTAATTAGCCAGAGCGACTAACCCGCATATCGCGAATGATAGCCTGAATGGTGCGGCGACCCGCGAACTCGTTCCATTGCGGTTCAAAAATTATATCGACGGTGGCGCCTTCGGCAAAAGTTCGCGCTTTAGCAAACCACGGAGCTTCAAGTTTACGGCCGCCACGCTCAAGTGTGTATTTAAGAAATGTGCCTTTTAATTTTCGCAAGCCTGTCACACGCACGCCTTTTAATAAAAAACGTGGAGCTTCAAAGCCCATGCCGAAGGGCCCAAGGCTATCGTACCAACTCATAAAGCTCGCATCGAGTTCGTCGATTTCTATTTCAGCGTCGTTCAAAAATTCTTCGGGTCCGGTTGGAGCAGAGCTTTGTGCATGTGTAACTTTATCACCGGCTTGTATGGCACCAGCTTCAACTCCACCTGATCTTTGATTTTTGGTAAACTCCGTAAAGAAACCATTAAGGTGTTCGCGCAGTGACTCGGTATTTTTGAGGTCGACCTCAAACCCTGCGGCCAGCTTGTGACCACCGAAACGATTCAAAACCGGTGCTGCCGCCTGCAAGCTGTCTTGCAAATTATAGCGATCATTCGGCGCACGGGCGCTGCCCACAATGCGATCTTCGCCGTGCGATGCACCCACAAATACCGGTACATTTAATTGATCCATCAAATCGCTCGCGACAAGACTGATGACGCCGGGGTGAAACTCTTGAGAGTAAATCCATACGAATGCGTCCTTCGCGTGTTGGTTCACTAACTCGGCCGCCACTAACTTAGCTTTGTCTTGGTACTCGCGGCGCCGTTGGTTGACGAGTAGAGTCTCTTGCACCAGTTTTGCGGCGCGGTCGTCATCATCAGCCATCAAAACTTCGAGCGCGGTCACGCCTTCATCTAACCTCGTCAGCGCGTTTAATTTTGGCGCGATTCGAAAGGCAATATCTTGCGACGAGATTTTTTTGCCGTGAAAACCTAGTTCAGAAAAAAGTCGGCGCACACCGGGACGCTCCGATTGCGATAATTGCAATAGGCCGTGTTTCACTAGCACTCGATTTTCACGCACGAGCGGCACCATATCTGTGACAGTCGCGAGAGCAAAAAGATCGAGCAGAACTTTCGGGTTAAAATCTTGGGCGAGAAGGCCGAGTTTTAACATCTCCATTTTTAGAGCGAGCACTAAGTAAAACGCTACGCCTGTACCGCAAAGATGCTGAAGCTGTGACGTGCAATAGCCCTTATTCGGATTCACTATGGCTACGGCCGCCGGTAATATTTCTTTTGGTAAGTGGTGATCGGTGACAATGACATCAATGCCCTGCTCGCGAGCTGCAGCAACAGCGACGACATCGGTAATGCCGACATCCACTGTCACAATCAGACTCACTTCCTTGGCCTTAAACTCAGGCATTAAACGGGAGTGCATGCCGTAGCCATCGCCCAAACGTTTGGGTTGATAAACTGAAATCGCTGCGAAGCCTAAACGTGTGAGGCCGTCGTAGAGCAGCGCCAAACCAGGTGTGCCGTCGAGATCATAATCGCCATAGAGAAGAATTTTTTCTTTTGCGCGAAAAGCTGCGACCAAACGATCAACCGCCACATTCATGTCATGTAAAGAAAATGGATGAGCCAGATCTTTGAGCTTCGGCTGCATCAAGTTTTCTATTTGTTCTTTAGTTTCATAACCACGGCTAACTAAGATTTGCCAAATTGGCCGTGGCATAAGAATAGGTGGCGTAGCTTGATCAAGCTGTGGCAAAAATCCCCCCGACGCTGTCGTACCCCGATGAACCCGCAATAAATATGATCTGCGCCGATTGCAAGCAGATCACGATTTTCTGTGACCTTTAACTATGCCTTAGCTGCGCGCAAACGTGTTTGCTCTCGACGTTGCTCGAAATGATCCATCACAATCACGAGTGGTGCTGCAATGTAAATCGACGAGTACGTGCCGAGAATAATACC
>JAYUVI010000297.1:0-5151 GCA_043754135.1 Bdellovibrionales bacterium
CTCTCATCACTCCCCGCCTTCAAAGCAGAAAAGCCCCGTAATAAAAAGTCGACCGTTTTCTTTTGCTCGCGCGACAATAAAAATGGCGTATGCTCGGCATTCAATACTGCTGTCCGCGCACTCGTCTCTGCTGTAGAGATTTTTTCGCTGCCCTGGCGAGATTGGCTTTCACGTTCTTGCTGCGCTAAATTTTCGCACAACAAGATAGTCGCGATCATCAACTCGAAAGACGCCACTGGCGCAATCAACTGTAACCCACGGAGCAACTGACTCCACGCCGGTTCATTATCAACAATAGAAAGCTCAGGCCAAATTGCGCGCAATAAACCCGTGCTTTTTAAAATCACAAATCCGCGATTGGGGTCACGAGCCTGAGCTAATTTTTTAAATTCGTCGGTCACACGTTCAATCGACACTTGCGAAATCTCAGATGCATGAGCTTGCGCCGCACTTAAAGTCGCAGCCTCAACATCGAAACCCAACTGTGCAGCAAAACGTGCGACTCGCAACAAGCGCAATTTGTCTTCAGCAAAACGTCGCTCAGCTGACCCAACTGTGCGCAATACGCGCGCGTGCAAATCGGCTTCACCGCCCACGTAGTCGAGTAATGCAGAACTTTTAAAGTCGTAAAATAATCCATTAACCGTGAAATCCCGTCGTTCGGCATCGGCCTTAGCACTCAAAGTGTAGTGCACCGACTCTGGCCGGCGACCATCGACATAATCACCATCTTCACGAAACGTCGCGACTTCAATTTGATAACCCAAATAAGGTAAAATAATCACGCCGAACTGACGACCCACCGTTAAAGCCTGAGGGTAAAGTTTTAAAATTTCATCAGGAGTCGCCGAAGTCGCCACATCAAAATCGTGAGCGGTCCGCCCCAGTAGAGCATCGCGCACACAACCGCCCGCCAAAACGACTTGGTGGCCGCTTTTTGCTAGCTTCTTCACAACCGCGACAATCTCTTGCCAATGGGGGTGCTTTTCAAATATCTGGATGAAATCCATGAGCGAATTTAACGCGACTTCTACATTGCCTCAACAGATATCCGGTGCCTTGGCGGCGCATGGGCTTAATCACCACGGCTGGACACCGCTCATTAAGCCCCTTTCACTCACTTTTTACAAAACTTGGCTGGCCGAGGGTCACCATGGGTCCATGGAGTACTTAGCCCGTCACCTGCCACAAAAAGAAAATCCAGAAAATTTTTTACCACAAGCACGGTCTGCGATTGTGGTGGCCTGCGAATACATCCCCCACCCGGCCCCGCAGACGCCGGCGCCGCTAAAAGATTTGCGAGTGGCGTTCTATGCGCGTGGGGCTGACTACCATGAATGGCTTAAAGCCAAACTTGACGCCGTGATTGATGATCTCAAAAAACTTTACCCAGACGAAGAATTTGTAGCCGCAACCGACTCTTCACCTGTACTCGAGCGCGATCTTGCTTATCGTGCGGGTCTAGGCTGGGTGGGTAAAAACACCTGCCTCATCGACCAAAAGCGTGGCAGCTTTTTTCTTTTAGGCGAAATACTCACCTCGCTAGAAGCAGAAACAGCCCAAGTCTTACACCCCGATCGTTGCGGCACTTGTACAAAATGCCTCGACGCGTGCCCGACACAAGCACTTATCGAGCCTCGCAAAATGGATGCACGACTTTGTATTTCATACCTGACGATAGAGTCGAAAGCCGTTCCCGCTATAGAACTGCGCGAAAAGATGGGTGATAATTTTTTTGGCTGCGATATCTGTCAAGCCGTATGCCCATGGAACGAAAAAGCTTTCGGCGCCACAGTGAGAGACGAGCAAGCTACGATACTTAAAGTAAAGCATGAAGCAGTCGCTGAATTACGTTTTATCTTACGCAGTTCAAATAAAGCGCTCGAGCGACATTTTAAACATTCGCCTCTTGCACGGGCTCGCGGGTTTGGGTTGAAGCGCAACGCGCTTATCGTAGCTGCCAATCAAGGGTTATCTGAGCTCGTTAGCGACATTCGGCCGCTCACCACCGACCCTCGTCTTGGCGAATTGGCCTGTTGGGCGTTAAAACGGCTTGAGAATTGAAATATTCGCGAACTCACGCATACTAAATGAATGGAAACTATCGACAACTATGTGCCAGTCCGGGTGAGCACGCTAAGGGGCGATTTGAAAATCCCCTTTAACGTGTTTGTTAGAGTGGCCGGCAAATTTATTTTATATTGCCGCGAAGGTGAAAGCTTTGAGGGCAGCAGACTCGATCGGCTCAAAACTAAAAAATTACTCAAAATGTACATTCCCGAAGATAAAGCGAGATCGTATGATTCGTACATTCGCGAAAACATTGACCGCGCCTACGGTGGCAGTCAAACACGGTCCATCGAAATTCGCTCGCAAATTATTCATGGGGCACTACAAGCCGCTGCTGAAGATTTAATTGAAGACCCTCAGAGCCAGGCGCTTTACTCTGTTGCAGTTGACGGCGCGAAACGCTTTGTGAAGTTTTTCTTTTCTGAACCTGGCGCACTCAAGGCCATACTCGAAATTAAAAATACAGATTTTAATATCGCTCACCATTCGGTTGTTGTCGCAGGCCTCGCGCTTGCCATTTGCGAAGATATGAAATTGGTCGAAGCCCGCCCCATGCAAATGGAAAGCCTTTCGGTTGGCTGCATGATTCACGATCTCGAGCACCACTATAATCATCTCGATATGACGGTGAGCCCGGATCAATACACTAACTTTGAGAAAAATATTTTTCTTAAGCATGCGGCCTCAGGCCTCACTCGCATAAAAGATTACGCGTTTTACGACCCCGTCATTTTCGATATCGTGGGCTCTCACGAAGAAAAAATCGATGGCTCTGGCCCGCGCCAGAAAAAAGAAAAAGACCTAGATCCATTTTGTTTGGTGGTCGCCACGGCGAACACTTTTGATCATTGCCTCACCCACGAAAATTTAAACCCTCGAGATGCGCTTAAAAAAATCCTTATTGATAAAATGGGACTACTTTCCCTCGACACTATGAGGTCGCTGCAGAACGCTCTCAAAAATCGCGGTATCATTTAACTTTTGCCGCTGCTGTTCGCGTGGGCTTGGCCCGTTAGGGCTTTTTATTGAGAAATTCGTGAATGGCGTCGATGTCTTTTTTAAGATCAGGCATGGCCGGCATCATAATCGAATTGCGTTTAGGTGTGTAGGTGGGCGGGTATTCACCCCTCAAAACTCGTGCCTCGATAAGCTCTTTACTGCTGCCGAAAATTTCTGGTCCCACACTGCCTGGCCTATCGGGGTCAGCGTTATGGCAAACCGCGCAACGAGTGACATAAATTAATCGACCGCGATCATATAGAGACGGCGCGCTAGCACCATCGCCATCTTTCTTGCAAGCCGTCATCGTCATTGTCAAATTCACGGTAACGGCCGCGTATAAAAATAAAATAAAAACCCGAGGTGTGCTCAAGTGCATTCCGGTCTGGTCATTGAGCTACGCTGCGAAACGAATCGCGAAGTAAAGTACGGCGGCTAAGGCGAGCCCACAATGAATAACACCCTTCACGGTTGTGAGAGGACCCATTTTGCCTTTAATCGCATTCACTTCTAGAGCCGCAATAATGACCAGCACAATCGCCCAAAGAGCCATGAGTGACTCAGCGGTAATTGCATACGAAAGATGCGAGGCCATGCCCATAAATAACAGCATGGGGATTGAAAATAGCACATTCGTGCGCGAGGCCAGCCCGGCTTTAGCTGCGCACCCGGCCGCCGCTGGTAACGCTTGTCCGCCAGCGAGAACTTGTGTCGCCGACTGAATCACCACTTTTTGATTTGGCCAAATGATGAGCCAAACATTCAGAAACATCAATGTGCCCAGTAACGCACCCACTAGTATATTGATGCCCCAAGAAGTGCTGTAAATCGCAAAGCCTGCTGAGTGCCCTTTCGCCATCAAAATGTAAGCGCCAGAAATAAATGTGAACATAGCACCCCAGCGAAACCACCAGAGAGCCTTTGGTACTAGTTTAGCGATGGCCACGTTTTTAGTTTGAGCATCGATCTCTGCAAAAAATGGACCCTGCACAAAATTGAAATAATACAAGTGGCCAATCCACACCACTCCCGCCATAAAATGCACCCAGCGAAAAAACATCAAAAAGCCTTCACTCAATACCAATTCCATATCTGCCTACCTTTCAAAAAATTTTTTATGAGCCTTCTCAAGTCTTGATTCAAGAATATTCTTTAGATCTTCACGAATAAAAAAATCATCGGCAATGCGTCCAAAAATACCGAATGGCAATTGATACTCAACTAAATCTGTCACGAGCGTACCGCCCACGCTGTGATCTTCAAACTTCATCGTGTGCACAAATCGCGCGTAAATACCGCTCACTTGTCTGTAAGTGAGCGAGTTGCCGGCGACTAATTTATCGACGACAAAACGCACGGGTTGCTCGACACCATAACGGGTCATCAAATACAAAAACTCAGAGCCGGCACTGAGTGTGACACCGGGGTTCTGCCACTTGACATCGATCACACCTTCCAGCTGTTCCGGCAAAGTTGAAGGCGAAGCCAGGTAATCAAATACTCTGAATTTTGTTGCCGGTATAATTTTCGCACACTGAATATGGGCCAAACTAAAACCTCAAACGAAAACCATTTCAACCTCGAGCAAAAATCGAAGCCGACCGCTTATTGAGATGGACTCTAATTTCACCCTCATGTTATCAATCTTAAATAGCAAAGCAAGTAGGTGATTATGCAATATTTTGAAATGCCCCCTCGAGCGCTTTTCTTTAAAAGTCCGCGACCCAACGATGCTCGTCTTGGCGAAGAGGTCGGCCGCATACTCCCTTTTACTTCTATTCAGAAAGTCACGCCCAGCTTCGCCTTGATCGGTCATGCTGACGACGAAGGTGTCCGCGCCAATCACGGTCGCTCGGGTGCACAAGAGGGCCCCGATGCTATTCGCTCGATGTTTTATCGTTTAACACCAGGCAGAAAGGGCTTCCCCGCTGTTTATGACTTGGGCAATTTTTATATGCAAGGCTCAATTGAGAAGCGCCAGCAACATGAACTCTCTTGTATTGAGCAGATCTGTGCGAGCGGGCACCGACTCGTTTCATTGGGCGGTGGTCACGATCACGCTTATTCGGATATTGGTGGATT
>JAYUVI010000298.1:0-2081 GCA_043754135.1 Bdellovibrionales bacterium
AGAAAACAGAAGAGCAGATTACAAAAATCGTGCAAGACCTGCTTAGTAATTTTAATTTAAGCGGTATTGAAAATCTTATGCCAAGCGAACTTTCGGGCGGCATGCTAAAACGCGTGGGTTTAGCGCGCGCCATTGCATTGAACCCCAAAGTGGTTCTTTACGATGAACCGACAGCTGGCTTAGACCCGGCCAACACTAAAATGATCTGTGATTTAATTTTGCATTTAAAATCAAAAGGCTCGAGTTCTATCTTGGTGACCCATGATATGGAGACCGCCCTCAAAGTCTGCGATCGCATTTGCTTTTTAAAGGACGGCACTGTTCTCGATTTAGGTTCACCCGCGCAAATTATGAAAAATGAAGAATACTTTTTTAATTTATTCTTAAGTAATGGAGACGCACCATGAGCGAAAAGAATGCACAAATCAGAACCGGCGTTTTCGTCACAGCCGTCACCGCGCTACTGATAGTTTCGATTTTATTTTTCGGTGGAGATCGCGCTTTTTTAAAAAGCTACGTGTTTTACAAAATTAAATTTAAATCGACCCAAGGTTTAGTGCCCGGCAGTGTGATTTCGGTGGCGGGTGTCGAAGTGGGCCACATCGAACAAATCACTTTTACCGCAGAGCACACCCTCGACACCATCATCAGCGTCGAAAAAACCCACATGCCGCTGGTGAATGAAAATTCAGAAGCCAGCATTCGCACGCAAGGCGCGCTCGGCGACAAATATATTTACATCACGGCCGGCACAGAGGGCGCAAAACCTTTAACCCCGGGCGATTATATTAAAGCCGAGGACTCTGGCGATATTATGGAGATTCTATCAAACAAAATGTCAGATCTTACTGCCCTCACCGAAACCGTCAAAGAACTCAATATATTGCTGCATAACTTAAACGCCGACGGCAAAAGTGCGCATATCACCGAAAATATTATTGGCGCAACGAAGGGCATCAGCAATTTGACCAGTGACGCGAATATCAAAGCGACGTTCGCGACGTTAAAAAGTGTTCTCAATAAAATTGATGCTGGCGAAGGCACCCTTGGTAAACTCGTGAACGATGCGAGTATTTACGAGCGCCTCGTGAATCTGCTCGGCGATGCTCCACGCAATCAGTATTTGAAGCCTCTCCTTCGCGAAGCGATTAAACAAAACGAGCAGAAGCACTAATCCATCCAGCTGCGCCAAAGGTCGAGGTGCACTGACCGCGCAAACTGCGCAGACCAATTAACTAATTACGACATCATGACATCTATACCGACATCTCTGTTTAGTTCTCTACCGGCATCTCTACCGACATCTCTCCCATGCCACGCGATACACAACAGGCTTTGCTAATAAATCTTCCGAGTCGATTTGCGCCAACAGTTGATCATTCTGCGCGTTCGTCGTAGCCGAAATGCCAATGCTCGATTTCAAGTAGACTCTCCCGCCACCACAGCCAGAATAACGTGGTGGTGTCGCGCTGCTGAAATAAATATCCTCACTCACAGGCCCTTCATAAGTTTTAGATACAGCCACTGGAAAAGTCGGTGGCAAAGGCAATGTATTCGCTCCGTAAAAACCTACAGTCGAACTCATCATAATGCGCGAGTTGAGTTCAGCCATAACAAAACCACGATACTCAGCCATCACGAGAGCCGCGCGATATCGACCCGGCGCTTGAAATGGAATCGTAATTTCGCAACTGACCATGCCCCTGCGTGCCTGGCCCGCGCCCAAATTGACATAAAAGCGATCAAACAAAACCGATACCGCTGTAGTGTCAGGGCTGAGTGCGATTGATACAGAACCAGGCGGGCAACCTCTACCCGTATAAGTGGGCGTACCCATCACGAGCCCGGGCACTGGGCTCGCCTCGGCAACTAAATAAAGTGAAAAAATTAATAAGAAAACTAAAAATCTGCACATGTTCCCCCCTCGGCAGCATTACAAAATGGGCCTCAATGGCACCAGTACAGTGGGAGATGCAATATCGAAAGCAGTGCATTTGTACACCAGCTCAAGTCCCAAAAATGTTTCCCAAAAGGTGCGGACACACTTCCGGTAGCGGCAGCGCAGCATCGGCGTGGCCTGA
>JAYUVI010000299.1:0-2932 GCA_043754135.1 Bdellovibrionales bacterium
TTTGGGAGGGTATTGGTCCTGCAGGTCAACAGCGTCTGACAGAATCCCTCGGTCGCTATTTAATGAATGGGCAACAAAACCCTTTTAAAGGTTTAAAGCCCGATTGCGCAGACAACGCTTATTTTGTACGAGCCATGTTCGCGTTTATTTATCGTCTACCGTTTTGCTACATTGGTAACAATAGCTACTTGACATGCATTCACTCCGAAAACACGCGGTGGGATTACATCGGCACCACGGAAACTGAACACTTTGTGGCTTTTCTGAAATATTTAATCGGTAATGTCGGTACGAGTAGTATTGCTGCCGACACATTTCTCGTGCGTGTAAATGACATTCGGCCAGGCGATGTCTATCGATTTGATTATCCGAACGATCGCATACCGCTCTATTTGTGGGGCAAACATACGCACATGGTGAAGAGTGTAAACCAGTACGGTATTCAGCATTATTTCTGGGCGACATCGCCTGGTGATGCGCGAACTTTAGACGAAACTCGCGATAACCCATCGAACCCACCGAGTTTAAATCGCACGAGCGGTTTTTTTAGCGACGGTGGTTTTCGTCGCTTCAAATGGCCAGAAGATTACGGTCGGGGTCGTGGCTGCTCAGAATCTATGAGCGTGCGCGGCTGTTTGCTTGACGGCGCCGGCTCGCAAAGAGAGCTTTACAGTCAGGCTTTGCGCGATATGGATGTAGCCAAAGCCAATCAAGACGTCAGCGACAATATGAATGACTTTGCCCGCGGTGAAGTGGCCAATGAATTTGATGCTACTCAGTACCCTGATGACCCTAACTGGACAAGCGCCGATGAACCCTATGTCGGTATGAACGTACAGCAGATTTTCGCTGCTAAAGTGCAGGAAAAAATCAGCGCGAACATAGGTACGTATAAAGCTTATTTTTATCGCGATAATGTGATCCCGGTTTTTGCTGAAAAAATTCAACGGATCCTGTGTTTACGTGAGGCCCGCGAAGCGGCAGAATATCACGCGAAAATAACCGGCCAGCCGGTAGCCAGTGAGGCTCAGTGTAAAGAAGAGCCTGCCGAAGAATGGGTGGCTCGCCGACACACCAACATTTGCAATTACGTCAAAGCGCGCATCGACTATGTCGTGAAAGGTGTTATGCACCGTCAGAAGTTGGTGAACTCGAGTGCTGATGCTAACTACCAAGCCCAACTGTTAGACTTACTTAATCGCCAAGATCGCGGTGAAGATGTCTCGGCGCCATTAAAAAAATTGGCTGACAGTCACGCGAACCCATCGCGATGTATGACCGGCGAAGATCAAGATAGTTATTCAACAGATAGCCGGGACAGCATGATGGCCCAGATGTTTGATTTACTAAAAAAAGACTGGTTGAGACGTCTAAAAAACGAAGAGTTTCGCAACGCTGTAAGTTTGAATTGGCAGAAAACTTTGAACACTATGCTTTTTCCCATCGCAAAAGAAGCCATTGATGCTGGCTTGCCCATTTGGAGTGATGAGATCGTCACCACAGCAAACGGCGTACAAATGCCGGAGTGGAAGAAAGAACTCAAAAACTTTTGTGCGATCACGTACCCGGTCTTCGGCAAGGGTATCAGTAGTTCAAATGGTGGCAGTGAAGATGTGAACGTCATCGATAAAGGTGCCACTATGCGCACGGTCACTTTGCGTGAAATGAATTGGCGTGTACTGAAAGAATGGACGTCAGCAGACCCGCATGATGCAGCGGTTTTCCGATTCGGGGAATTGAACCGTCACTTGCCTGTTGGGGTTAAGGACAAGCCGTTTCGCAACTGTCGTTAAAAACCAGCGACCGAGTAACCTGCACCATGTACTAAGCGCACATAGGCAGAATGGGCTTCGGCCCAGCCGCGCGCCACTGAAAGCTCGGCGTCGATCACGCGTTGTTGATCGAGATTCAATTCATCGGCCTGCGTGCGCCCAATTTCAAAACGACGCTGACTGCTTTTGAGTAAACGGCTTGCAGCTTCTAGATTTTTTTCGCGATCAAGAGCAGTTTGAATACTCGTGAGAAAATTTTTAACTGAGACTTCACGCTCAGAATCAATTTCTTTTTTCAATTGTTGAAAGCGCAGCGACTCGGCCAGTTCATTTTGCTTTTGCACTTGATGGGCTGAGTAATCTTGTAAGCCATCAAAAATCGGCATACTCAAGGTCAGTAGCGCCGACCAGCCCGAATCGCGGTAGTCCTCAATATGTTCTTCGAGAAGTGAATAGCGAAAATCGAGGCTAGGCAGAACGCGTCCCTGTGCAGCACGTGAGAGATTATGGCTTTCGCTAGCGCGAGCAGCCGCAGCTTTGTAATCCGGGCGATTTTGATTTTCAACCTTAGCGAGTTTTTTTAAGACTTCATTTGTCCAAGCTGAATTGCTGAGTCGCGCGCGCCAAGGCCACGTGGTTTGTAAAGTCGAATTCGGTCCGATTAAGTTGCGAAGACCAGCTTGCGCTCGCGCCCGCTCGACCTCGGTATCGCGCAAAGTGGCTTCAAAATTAGCGCGGTCGATACGAATTTTATCAAGCTGCTCAAGTGCCAAAGTGCCATTTTTATATTTTCGCTCCGCAATTTCTAAATAATGAGTCTGGTTGCCAAGGTTCTGAGTCAGAATCAGGCTTTCTTCTTCACGTTGAATATAGAGTAAGAACGCCTCAATCGCCGTGCTTTCAAAAATCAATTCCGTGCTCTGCATAGTGGCGCGAGCTTTAATGAGATTGTCTTGAGCGGCATCGAGGTTCGCCCAGTCACTGCCGCCTCGGTAGAGATTAATATCTGCGGTTAAACTGTAAGTTTTGGTGTCGATGGCGGGGTCACCGCTTTGGCCGTGAGAGGCGTTCGCAGTCAGGCTAGGCAAAAAATAATATTTGGCGGCGCGCTCGTTATATTGGGCTGACGCCAAACTGGTTTTTTCAATTTTCAAAGTTTC
>JAYUVI010000300.1:0-4367 GCA_043754135.1 Bdellovibrionales bacterium
ATCATTCATACATTACCCCTTTAGCTGCCCGCCGCTGAGATTTAGACCTGGCATACCAGAACCCTGTAAACCACCCAAAGCTGCCCCTTGCTGCTTAAGCTGGCCCATTTTTTCCTCTAAGTTACCGAACTGTCGACGTAGTTGTTGCTCACGTCGCTCAAGATGCTTTTGTCTATTCGCTATCTGATCGTCATGACGCTTAATTTGCGCTTCTAACGCTTTCTGACGATTATGAATCGAACCGAACGCGGAGTTCGTCAGCACGCTGACCTCGCGACGAACGGCTGGTATGAAACCCACTTTAAAACCATCACCTGCGAAAAATTGACGAACGTGTTCAGGCTTCTGGGCAAGTATCTTATTGAACTTATCATCGGCGAGCTTGAGCAAACCATCTCGCGTGATCTCGATTCCCATTTGGCTCAAGCGCTTTATATCACCCTCGATGCCGTACTGGGGGTCTTGCAACAATCGGCGCAAGCGATTCTCCACAGATCGAATCAGTTGATCACCGCCCAAAGTCTTCGAGCTGTCTGTGTTCTCGTCCATTTTATTTTGCTTTTGAATAAAGCCGAGCACTTCGTTCATCGACTTAACGAATTCTCCCACCTTACTACTCACAGCTTCGCGATTTTCCTTTACGGTCAGGTTCACCACTCGACCTGGCGAGGCTTGTCGAATATCGAGAGTCACACCCGGGATAATATCAGTCACCGTGTTACTGTTGATTTCGAATTCAAAGCCATCAACTTTAATCACACCGTTATTGGCTTCAGTTTCTTTATCAAAATATAAATCTTGGTCGCCATCTAAGAAGTACAAAGTGGGGTACTCAATACGATTGTCCCCCCCAACAGCTTCACCCGAAATCATTAACTTGTAAGGTTCGTCGGCATCTTTTCTATCATTGATCACCGACGCTTTAACTCCAATACCCGCTGAATTAATTGCCGCCGCTGCGCCGTCAAGCGTATTGTTCGAACCATTCATATAAACTTCTTTAGTGCCTTCGGGAGTGCGAAATTTAAAATAACCCGTACCAATTTGTGTTTTGTCTTTATCGGGAAAGCCGTTAGTTACTGCCGAGGCCTTTTGCGCCAGGCTTATCACTTCGACGTTCCAGCTACCTTTTGGGGCACCTAATTCGGCAGCACCAGTGACAACGTTCACATCGCCGCTTTCGAGTTTAATATCGTTAAAACCTTTTACTGATGCCAGGCTACCCAGAGAGGTTTCAATGGCGCGAATTTTGGTTTCAAATTCTTTAACAAGCTCTAATTTGGACTGATCCTTCGCTTTGCGCGTTTCGATATTTTTGATAGGAGCTCTCTCCGCCTCGATAATTTGCTCAACGAGATTCGGAGGGAGACCTGAATTTATTCCACCAAAAGTAATCGATGCCATACAGACATTGTCGCAGAATCAAAACAAAATACGTGAGTCAATAAATTGGCTTGGGACGAGAGACGAGACTAGGCAGATTTGTCAAAAATTTGCCCGGTCTTTTTGTCTTTGGCATTGATAAGCACGCGCATTTCCCATTCGAGGATACGACGAACAACTTGGCCGTCATGGTCTTTAATCAAGAAAGTTTTAGTGGACCCACTCGCTTCGATTTGAATAGTGAGACCATTAGATTTTAGTCCAGTCAAACTATCGAGATAATTGTGAACGAGCTTCAGCTCTTCTTCGGTTAAGGGATCTTTATTTGGCTCTTTTTCTTCGCGTTTGCCATCGGCGTCGCGATCTTCGGAGCTCACTTCAAGTTTAACATCACGTACCTCGGAACTTTTCAAGGTTTCGAGAGGTGTAATCGGGTTCGACACGGTACGGATGTTCATGCTTCTACCTCGGAGTTTCAAAATTTCATCTTCAACGTCAATCGTAAAACTAGTCCGCAGTCGCGTTATCACCCTAAAGGTACCCCCAGAGGATCACTCCCCTGGGGTAGGCGAGGTACCGGGGAGAAGGAGGCCCTCTCCCCAAAACGGTTCGCTAAATCTAATTAAGAAATAAAATTTAAATTAACTCACTAACTTCAGCGCCGAGGCCGTGCTCTGATTCGCACTAGCTAACACACCTATAGTCGCTTGTTGTATAACTTGCGTGCGGGCCAATTCAGCTGAAGATTCCGCAATGTCAGCATCGCGTATGCGCGAATTCGCAGCCGAGAAGTTTTCAATCGACGAGCCTAAATTCTCAATCGTTGAATACATTCGGTTTTGAATTGCACCCAAAGTCGCACGATGTCCGTTGACTGTGGTTTGTGCTGTTTCAAGAACCTCGAGGGCTTCACGCGCGCCGTCTTTCGAAGAAAAATCGAATCCCTCCACACCGAGCTCAGATGTCTGCACATTCTGTTTAGCAGAATCAAAGGCGATACGATCCGCAAATTCGTCATTGTTGATGTCCACTTGAAATTCATAATTATCACCAGAGCCGTCGAGGAGCTGTACACTACCAAAACGTGTGGTCTGCGCGATACGCTGAATTTCATTTTTCAATTGTTGAACTTCTAAATCGATAAATCCTCTTTCTCGATCGCCGACGTTATCAGATGCGGCTTGCACACCCAACTCACGCATGCGGCTCAACATGTTTGAAATTTCTCCCAAGCCACCCTCGGAAACTTGCACCATCGACACAGCGTCTTGTGCGTTTCTGCGCGCTTGACCGAAACCTCGTATTTGAGATTTGAAAGTTTCACTGATCGAGAGACCAGCCGCATCGTCTGATGCTTTTGTAATACGACTGCCCGAAGACAGTTGCGCGTAAGCTCTTTCCATAGATCGCTCTGTGGAATTTAGAGATTTCTGCGCAGTTATTGAGGGCAGGTTGGTTGCTACTCTTAAGGCCATATTGTGCCTCCTTGTTTGTTGTTGAGAATCTTTCTCTCAAAGCTCCAGAGAAGTCCTACTCTTCTCTGGGCTCGCGCATCTCCTGATGCTTGGGTTGAACACGTTGGAGCAAATCTTTTGGCACTACTGGTTTTTATGACTTTGAAAAGTCGTATAAGCTTTTGAGCTCGACGAAAGTCCAATGTCTTGCGAAAACTCCTCCCGTAGTCACACAGGTGAAACTTTCTACAACCAGCAAGACCTAAGAACGGCTCGCTTTTGTTACCCATTCATTCGGCTAGTCGGGGATGACCTTTAGTCGAGTCTAGCGAAACTAGACCAATGTCGCGTGAGAACTAGACGTACGTCGTGAAAATACCTAGACCAATGTCGTGAAAAAATAGACTTTCGTAGAAGAGAAACTCGACTAACGTCTGCAAGATTTGCAGTGAGTCGTAGTTTCGAATGGAGTGACAGGTGTCAGCACTGTCACTTTATTTACTCACCTTTAAAAGGAGGGCACTTTAGCAGTGCCCCCCACCACGGTGAGGTCCGTTGAAACCCGAGAAGACCCTTAGGTTTCAAAAGAACTTAAAAAACATTGCGAGTAATTAACCAATTAACTTCAAAGCACTAGCTGTACTTTGATTCGCTTGTGCCAACACGCCGATCGTCGCTTGTTGCAACACTTGGTTGCGCGCGAGGTCAGCTGTAGATTGAGCGATGTCCGCATCACGTATACGTGAATTCGCGGCCGAAAAGTTCTCAACTGATGTCGACAAATTTTCGATTGTCGAAACCAATCTGTTTTGCAAAGCACCCAAGAGAGCGCGTTGACCGTTCACTTTTACTTGTGACCCTTCAACGACTTCTAATGCCTCTTGTGCGCCTTCTTTTGTTTCGAATGCCAGTCCGTCAATTCCGAGCGCATCAAGCTGCACGTTTTGAGCGCCGGCATCGAACTTAATACGATCACGAAAATCGTCATTGTTAATATCAACTTGAAAGTCATAAACATCGCCAGAACCATCTAACATTTTAATTGAACCAAAGCGTGTGGTTTCAGCAATACGCTGAATCTCGTTTTTAAGCTGCTGAACTTCAAGATCAATGAAGCCGCGCTCACTATCACCAACAGTGTCAGATGAAGCTTGAACAGCCAGTTCACGCATGCGGCTTAACATGTTTGAAATTTCGCTCAAACCACCTTCTGCCACTTGCACCATCGAAATACCATCTTCAGAGTTGCGCTTAGCTTGGCCATAACCGCGAATCGTGCCTTTTAACACCTCGCTGATCGACAAGCCGGCAGCATCGTCTGCAGCTTTTGTTATGCGACTACCTGAAGATAGTTGAGCATAGCTCTTCTCCAAGTCACGCGTGATTGTGCCAATTGTTTTATTGGCGTTTAATGAAGGAATATTCGTTGTAACTCTTAAGCTCATATTGGCCTCCTCGTTAGAGTTGAAAATCGCTGAGGCTTCCTCACCTATGCCCTTCGCGATTTTTACTAACTCGACTTTTGTTTAA
>JAYUVI010000301.1:0-5012 GCA_043754135.1 Bdellovibrionales bacterium
TACGAGCTGCGCGAGCGGCTCTGATACGGCGGCGTTTTTGGCTGTCGCGATTTTGGGGAGTGAAATGTTCAAGTTGTCGCATGAGGGCGAAGCTCTCGTAAAAAAAGAATTGGCACGCTACGAAGATAAACGTTCGGCGATTATCCCGGCGCTTTATATTACGCAAAAAGAAAATGGCGGCTGGGTGAGCCCTGCAGCCATTGAGTATTTGAGCCATGTGATGGAGCTACCGTTGGCGTGGATAGAGGAAGTTTTTACTTTCTATACCATGTTCAACAAAGAGCCTGTCGGCAAATATCACGTGCAAGTGTGCTGCAATATTTCATGCTCGATGAACGGTGGCCGCGAAATGGCTGACTTCATTTGTAAAACTTTTGAGATGGAAGACGGCGAGATTTCGAAAGATGGCCGCTTCTGCGTTTCGCGAGTGGAGTGTTTGGGCGCTTGTGACAAGGCCCCGATGATGCAAGTGAATGACGATTATCACGAGGGTCTGACCAACGAGTCGGCCATCGCGATTTTGCAAAAGATGAAATAGACGGCGTAACTAAATTTTGAATGAGTGATTATTATTGAAGACCAACGATTGAAGAGACTGAAAAGGTAAAAAATGGAAGTTAAACTTTTAATGCAACATTACGACAAGCCTGAATTTCAAAGCTTGGCGGGTTATAAAAAATACGATGGCTATTCGGTTTTACCGAAAGCACTCAAGATGCAGCCGAAAGAAATCATCGAGATCGTGAAAGCGTCGGGTTTGCGCGGTCGCGGTGGGGCGGGCTTCCCCACAGGAACAAAGTGGAGTTTTCTGCCTGAAAACGGTGAGCCTCGTTATTTACTTTGCAATGCGGATGAAGGCGAGCCGGGCACATTTAAAGATCGCGTGATGATGGAGCGTGCACCACACCAGTTGATTGAAGGCATGGTGATGTCAGCGTTCGCCGTGCAATCAAAAAAATCTTATATTTACATTCGAGGTGAGTACAAAGATTCATTGCGCATTTTAGCTAAAGCCATTCGCGAAGCTTACGATGCGGGTTATCTCGGAAAAAATATCTTAGGCAGCGGTTTTACTCACGATATGGACGTCTACTCAGGCGCAGGCGCCTACATTTGCGGTGAAGAAACCGGAATGATTTCTTCACTCGAAGGTTTGAAGGGTCAGCCGAAGTTGAAGCCGCCTTTCCCTGCCGTAAAAGGTTATTTGGGTAAGCCCACGATTGTGAATAATGTTGAGACCTTGGCTGCGGTGAAATACATCATTCGCGATGGGGCAGCGGCTTATCGCAAATATGGCACTGAGAAATCAGCGGGCACAAAATTATTTTCAGTGAGTGGCAATGTGGTGAAGCCGGGCACTTATGAAGTCCCGCTCGGTTACCCTTTAAAAGATTTGATCAATGTGATTTGCGGCGGTTTGAAACCTGGTCGTAAATTAAAAGCGGTGATCCCCGGTGGCTCGAGTGCTCCGGTTTTGACAGCTGAAGAAGCTTTGCGCGCGACAATGGATTACGAATGTCTGGCGCAAATGGGTTCGATGCTCGGTTCAGGTGCGGTGGTGATTATCGATGACTCAAACTGCATGGTCGATATGCTTCACGTGATTATGCATTTTTATCATCATGAATCTTGCGGTCAGTGCACACCTTGCCGTGAAGGCACGGGTTGGCTTGATAAAATTGTAAAGAGCATTGCCAGCGGTCAAGGGCGTCTGCAAGACATCAACTTGATCGAAAAAGTGTCGCGCCAAATGATGGGCCGTACGATCTGTGCCTTGTCTGATGCCGCCGCTATGCCAGCGATTAGTTTTGTAACGAAATTTCGTGATGAATTTGAATTTTACGTGCGAGAAGGTCGCTCGAAAGTGACCTCGCATTCAAAAGGGGTAGATCAACATGCCTAAGTGTTCAATTAACGGCAAAGAGATCGAAGTCAAAGCCGGCACGACTATTATTCAAGCTTATAAAGAGTCGGGTGAAGACATTGCCCACTATTGCTGGCACCCAGCCCTGTCGATTGCTGGTGTTTGTCGCTTGTGTATGGTGCAGATCGAAGGCAACCCGAAATTGCAAATCGCTTGCAACACGGTTGTCGCTGAGGGCATGAAAATTTCTAACCACACTGATCAGGTCAAAGAAACTGTCCGTTGGGGAATGGATTTTCATTTGATCAATCACCCACTCGATTGCCCAATTTGCGATCAAGCGGGGGAGTGCGGCCTGCAAGAGCAGTACATGAAGTACGGCGCCTATGACCCTGAGATGGCTGAACCGAAACAGAAAAAACATAAAGTGGTCGATTTGGGCCCAACGATCGTGCTTGATACTGAACGTTGTATTTTATGTTCGCGCTGTGTGCGATTTACTGAAGAGGTTTCGAAAACTAACGAGCTGGGGATTTTCAACCGCGGTGACCGCAGCGAAATCGGCACGGTGAAAAATAAACCTCTCGACAATAATTATTCAGTGAACACCGTTGATATTTGCCCGGTGGGCGCGCTGACCTCAAAAGATTTTCGTTTTCGTCAGCGGGTTTGGTATCTAAAAGAAGCTAAATCCATTTGCACGAGCTGTTCTACGGGCTGCAATGTGAGCGTGTACTACAACGAAGAAGGCACTTGGCGTGTGAAGCCTGTGCAGAACGACAAAGTGAACGGTTACTGGATGTGCGACAAGGGTCGCGATGTTTATAAATTTGTGAATAAGCCTGCGCGCTTGTTGCAAGCAAAGTCAGGTTCAACAGGTCGTTGGCAATTGGGCGCGGCCGGGGCAGCCGCGAAAGAAGTGGGCGAGAAAATTCGACAAGTGGTGAAGGCACAAGGTGCCGATAAAGTGGCGCTCGTGGTGACAGCACAATACTCGAATGAAGAGTACGCTGCAATTTTTGAAGTTTTTGTGAAGCAAATGGGTGTGAAGTCGATTTATCGCTGGGTCAATAACCCTGAAGATGAAAGCGGTTTTGATGGCATTTTGTTTCGTGGAGATCGCAACCCGAATACAAAAGGTTTGCTCAACCACATGTCTTTAAACGGCATTAAAACTGAATGGTCTGAACTTGAGGCGCAATTGAAGCGCGGTGGTTTTCAATATGTGGTTGTTGCGGGGCCTGAGAATAATTCTTTGTTCCCTGATTTGGCGTCAAAAATTCGCACGTTGAGCCAAGCGCCGAATTTAGTTTGGCTAACTGCGGGTAAGAGCGACGAGATTGATGGCGTAACGACGCCGACTTGGCAAATCCCCATGAAAACTTTTATTGAAAAAGATGGCACTTACATCAATTTTAACGATATCGCTCAGCAAACGAAGCGCGGCACGACGATAGTTCCAGGTGCGTTGACGTTAGAAGAAGCGGCTAATTTGATGTCGGGTGAAGAGCTCGATATGCATATGCGGCCTATACCGCCGCAGAATTTGAAAACTAATTTCTTCACCCAAAAACCGGGGTCATTATGAGTATTGTAAAACGACAGCAGCTCGAGTCGAAATGGTTTTTGCCGGCGATTCTTTCGGGTATGGCGCTCACAATGCGCAAAATGGTGACGAATCTTTTTAATCGTAGCCAGATGCAGACGCTGAATTACCCCGAAGAAAAATATGAATACAGTGCGCGCTTCAAAGGTAATCACGTTTTGACAGTGAAAAAAGATGGGTCGCTTCGTTGCACAGCGTGTATGTTATGTGCGACGAACTGCCCCGCTCAGTGTATTAAAATCACAGCGTCTGAGCACGATGACCCATCGGTTGAAAAATACCCGATCAGCTACGAAATCGATATTTTACGTTGTGTGTTCTGCGGTTTTTGCGAAGAGGCCTGCCCAGTTGATGCCATTCGCATGGGCCCTGAGTGGCAGACCCCGGCATTGAATGGCGGGCAGTTTCATTACGACATTAATTACTTAGCCTATCGTGCAAATTTAAAAGGTGGAGTGCAAAGCCGCCTCGACGACAACGAACGCCACAAAGCGGGCATATAGTTGCAGATTGATTTTAAAACTCCAGGCGCATGGTCTTCACTCAATGAACTTGTTGGTGAAAAACTCGGACTCAATTTAGAAAAATCAGCTGTGCGCATGTACCAAGGTGTCGGCCATGCGCTGGTCGAAGTGGTTTGGGGTTTGGCGAAACTTTTCCCGCATAAGAAGAAAATTTATTACTTCAAAAACATGGACCCCCTTTACGACGCTGCGGTTATGCAGCTCGCGAAAGAGGGCTACCAATTGGTGGCCCAAGATCTAGCGCTTTTGTCTACTCCTGAGGCGTGGGCGGCTAGCTTGGGTCGCGAAGATCTTTTTGTTTTATACAGTGTCGACGAACCTTTGCTCGGTCGCGCTTACGATGTCGCAAAACTTGAAGCCGCTTTGAAGGCGACTACCGTTTTTAAAATTTGCGTCTCACACTCGCGCCATTTTTTCGAAGGTCGTGGGTGGGGTAGTGAAGCGGCGGCGCCGCCTGTAGTCGATCGCAACTCAGCTTTTGTTTATGGTTTGTCATCAACGCAAGCGATGGTTCTGCTAGGCGAGCGCGGTCGAATTGGATCAGTGGCGGCTGATCAAATCCCAGTATCAGCGAGTACCACGTGGCCGCTAGATTGGTTTCAAAAACCGGCGAGTGATGCGCGCGAAACGATTCTCGATTTTGAAAAGGCGATGACGAAAGCCAGTGGTACATCTGCAACGCCAGGCAACACCGGCGCCGGTGTTGTGAGTGGCAGCCACGCGTTTTTCGCTGCGAATGATTTACGCGTGTACGACCGCGCGGTGATTTACTGGCTTGATATAGATGGCCACGCGATGATTGATCGACTCGCGCAAAAACTCGGCTTTACTTTGCACGAGCCCGGCTTTGACACGCGTTTAGAAACTACAAGTCTTTCCCGCTGGGGCGGTGTTCGCACCATGGATTTTTTGAAATCACAAACGGCAGTTTTGGCTGGGCAAAACGCAACTGCTGCAAACGCTACAGCTGCGGTTGACGCTTCATCTGCTTTCACGGGCGTAGCTGCTAGTGAGATCC
>JAYUVI010000302.1:0-7220 GCA_043754135.1 Bdellovibrionales bacterium
TAATTTCAACCGGGGCGGGGATCATTTTCACTTTAGCCTCGCAAATTCCCGCGAGGGTTTCATCGTAGAGACTATAACGAATGTGCCCCGGGGTTTCGACGTTAGCTTCGAGCTTGGGCGTTTCATCATCGACGGTGTTGCGTACATATACTTCGACCTTAAACTGCGGGTTTGTAGGGTGGTCTATGCATGTGTTCATGCGCTCGTACTTGCCTGCATATGCGGATGCACTCAAGCCGATAAGGCCCATCGCGAGAGTTGTAAGACCGATTAGATTTTTCATTTCTATACTCCTTTGTTATCGATAAATAGGATCAAACGCGAAGAAACTGATGAATAGGTCAATAGTCTAGATTGAGTCCGTTTAAAAGAAGATATTCTTAGTTATGTAAATTCATGTATTATTTCTAATAAATTATCATTTTTATGGCGATACTACTTAGGGGGCAGCAATTTAAAAAGGGATGGTAAAAAAAAGAGTGAATTTTCTGAGGAGGCGTTATTGATGGCCACGATCGAGATTTTTTACAAAAAAGGTTTCGAGGCCACCACTTTTGCCGACATTGCCAAGCATGCGGGTCTTTGAGTATTGGGCCTTTAGTTAAAAAATGATCAACGCGTAGGCGGCCAGTGCTTTTTGATTTCACTGTAAAGGTCAGTGCCGGTCACCACGAGCAGACGTTCATCGCCGAATAAATTTTGATTGAAATCAGGGCCGGGGTCGAAATTTTTATGGGTGGTCAGCCATTTTCGATCAAGCAATTGAAAACCAAAATCGCGGCGATTCACCACCTCTTGTGATCGACTGGCCACGTGGGCGGTGAAAATCATTTTTGCGCGGCGCTCAACACCAAGATTTTCTATAAACATGAAAAGCCAACGGGCGATATCGCCGCGTACTTGCTTTAATTCGTCAATAGTCAAAAGTGGCGATAGATAGTATTTGCCGACCTCGTAAACGTCGACGTCGCCCTGACGTAAATAATCGATTAAGGGCGATGGCCGGTCACGCATTTGCATCATGAGTTCAAAAGGTGAGGTGGCGTCGGTGTAACCGCGTACACCCCCTTCGCCCGGGACGTAAATACTGGCATCGAAAACTCGCACGAAACCCAAGGTATCGGTAAAGCCAGCGCGTGTTTCTAAAAACGTCGCTGTGCGCGGGCGCGCGAGTTGCTTTTCAACTTTGGGCACCAAGATTTTAAGCTCGTCGGTGACATTGTCGCCGTAGGCTGCGTACGTAGCTTTTAAGCCGGCCGTGTGAAACACGTCTTGGCCGTAACGCAAATCGATAGCGTACACACCATGCAAATAAGGCAAAATCCATTGGCGTTCGGGTATGGTTGAGCCGCTTAAAAAACTTTCAATTAGAACATGGTGGTCAACGACCCTCACGTGCCCGTTGATTTCAATTGCAGGATCGTAGGTTAAGCTTACGCCGAAGATAAGCGCGGCTGCGGCGATGGCATTCACGCAAGTCGCACCTCGCGATTGGGCGGCTGGTAAGGGGGAAGAGAGGCTCACGATGAAGACGAAAATTAAAAAACGCACATGACCTGTTTAACAAACATTTGAAGAGGATTCACCTGTCAGTTTTCTATACAGTTTTGTTGGTATTGAAGCCGCGTTAAATTCTGAAAGATTGTTTTTTTGTTGAAAATTTGATCCAAAAAACTCGAGTGTACAAGGTTTGGGCGCTGCAATTAAGCTCGACGTTTCGATCTGAGAATCTTGAGCTGGTTTGCATTTTAGGTCACTCCAGTAGTTGTTTAAGTCTAGCACGTCTATTGCAATGTCAGTTAATATGTAACTAGGGGGAATAAAATGAGAATGCGTGTGGTACTTTCAATGTTAGCGGGCGGAGTGGTAGTTTTATTATTTCAAAACTGCACTCCTAATGTGTCGTTTAGCTCTAAAGACGGTTTGAGGCAGGATGAGGCTTTAGTGCGAATCGATGATGTTAATGAGTCGGATGAAACTTCTTCCGCGGCGCCTCCACCTCCCCCACCCACGATACCTCAAACTTTACCGCCTACTGGGTCGTTACCTCCCACTGATGCTGATGCTGATCATGATAATGATAATGATAATGATAATGATGATCAGGAATCTAGTTCTCCAGTGGACGATGGTGAGAACGCTGACTGGGTGGCATGCATACTTAAAGATCATGGTAAGAGCTTAAAATTAGGTCTTATGACTTCGGGTTTAGTTGGCGGGAACTCACGTGCTGAATCAGTATGTGTCACGCGCGGCGCCTGCTTGGGTATGGTTGCTGAGGCCTTCGCCGTTGAAGGCATTTCTGAAGGCGGCTTTTGCGAGCACAACCCGCACGTAAGACGACTGAGCGATGTTGAAGTGCGCGCGTTACTTGATAAATAAATTCAGTTAACGGGGGTGCCCTGGTTATTGAATGTTGAGCCCCCTGAAGTGGATCAATAAAATACACAGACGTTTTAAAACCAGATTTCTAGTTTCCTATTTTTACGCGATGTCTGTTTCACACTGAGAAAGACTTGCGTAAAAATTTACCTTTCAAACACCTCGACTAGACAGCTTAAAATGCCGAAAGGCTTATATAATGAAGCACGTTGCTCGTCGTCTATTTCGCTCATGCTGCGCCTATTTCTGTATGGCGATTGTTGTCACCATGACATCGGGTTGTTTTCAAGATGCAAAAGTCACCTCTACCGGCAGCAGTTTTTTTGGTTACACACCCACGTTTGATGATTCCGGCAGTAGCGCGGTCACGTATACGATCACCTCGCTCGGCACCTCTTCATTCGTCATAGCGGGGGATTGCCCGCGCTTTGGCGAACAAGTTGAAATTTCAGATGGGTCGGTTGATGGCAATGGTGAAAAAATCTGGATCGTGCCGGCCGGTGGCGATACTGATTGCGCAGCTGACGGCCGATTTTCTGTTATTGTGCCAACTGATTTGCCATCATCCACTTTTGCAGCCTACCTGACCAACTTCAACGACACTCATGAATTCAATATACGCATGAGCACGTCTTACGCATTTTACTCAGGCGAAGGCGCCTTTGCGCTCAGTTATCAATCAACGACATCACTAGCGCGTCACTGGGTTGGTGGCGGTGGCGACAGCAATTGGTCAAACGCCAGCAATTGGTTTGAAGGCTTAGTCCCTGGCGCCAGCGAAATTGCTATTTTTGACAACGGTTGCGTTGGCGCAAACTGCAACTGCGCCATCAATACAGCTGCCAATGTGGCGGGTATTGATATGCAAGCCACATACACAGGCATTTTGACACAAAGTAATTTGGCTATCACCATCGGCAGTTCTGATTTTACTGTTAATGGCGGTACTTTTACGGCCAACGGTACCGCTGATATCGACATCAATGGCAGTCTGATTGTCGATGGCGGCAGTTTCAATATGACAGGCTCGAATTTAGCCATTGCGAAAAATTTCACTCACACGGCCAGCGGGTCGTTTAGCGGCAGCACATCTCGTGTGATTTTCGACTCGCCCAACTCTGCGACGATCACGCCTGGGGCGGCGATTTTTTATGATGCTAAATTTAGCAAATCTGCGGCCACTGCACTGACACTTATGTACGATATTACTGTAAGCAACGACCTCTACCTTAGCAGTAGCACGAGCGGTGTGTTGATCAATGACTACGCGATCATCGTGGCCGGCGATACTTATGTCACCGCCTTCGGCGCCGGTGGCACAACCAATGTTCTCTTAAACGGCGCCGCCGACCAAAACGTTTTTCAGTCGGGCGCCACTTGGCCTATAAACCTTACGGTCAACAAAACCACTGGCAACGCCTTACTCACCAGCAATCTCACACTCAGCAACACCGATTTAGACGTGGTTTCAGGCGACCTTATTATGGGCGGCTTTTCTATTTCGGGTATCAATCAACTAAGTGTGCAAGCGGGCCACGCCATTTACAAAGGGTGCGGCACGCTGGCTTACAACACACTTACGGCTGGTTCTATAATTTATGAAGACGACTACGGTCTACAAATTGATATAGCCGGTGCTAGCGATGTGTTCGAAAATATCAGCCCGCAAACTTTTGCGGTAAGCCTGTCGGCAATAAACTGCGTTGACACTGAAGTCACTTATTCAACAACCGACGGCACAGCCATCGACTCCATCGACTACACGGCTGCCACTGGCACTTTGACCATACCTGCGGGGTCTTTAACGCGAACAGTTTTTGTCACTATCTTAGACGACGCGGCTTACGAAGCCTCACCTGAATATTACACGGTAGGTATTTCAGCCACGAGTCTTGGAATTGGCGCAGGTACAGTTGTCGGCACCGGGCAAATTAACGATGATGAATCTCCACCCACTGTGAGTTTTTCAGCTGGCACTTCGTCAGCCAACGAAAATATCGGCAGCCACAACATTATAATGAATTTAACACAGGCGTCTTACCAAACGATCGTCGTCGGCTACACCGTTACGGCCGGGACCGCCACAGGTACAGGTACCGACTACACCATGTCTAATGCTTCAGTGACATTCTCACCCGGCCAAACGAGCACGACCCTGACGGCTGTTTTTGTCAATGACAGCGCCAACGAAACCAATGAAACTTTTAATGTTACGATCACTAGCACCAGCAACAGCACTACAGGTGCAATCCCTACCCAATCGGTCACGATTCTCGATGATGACTTTATACCCACTGTCACTTCTGTCGCTTCATCTAGTGGTAGCGGTCAATACAGCGATGGGCAAAATGTGAGCATTCAAGTAAATTTCGACTACCCTGTGGCAGTCACGGGTACGCCTGTGCTCGCTCTGAACACCACCCCTGCACGTAGTGCCACCTACAGTACCGGCACAGGTACAACCGCACTCACATTTGTATACAGTGTACAAGTCGACGATATCTCGGCCGACTTAAATTACGTCAACAACGCGTCTTTCACCTTAAGTGGTGGCACCATCAAGTCTATCAGCGGAGCGCTATTGAACGCACAACTGACTTTACCCAACGTGGGTTCAGGTGCGCTCGGCGACACCTATAATATTATCATCAACCCTCGACCCAAAATCACCGCTTCCACATGTATGCTTGACGGCTACACCACAGAAAGTTTTTTGGGGTGCGGTTATACACCGACAAACGCGGCTGATTCTATGGATGGCACGACCACCTACACCCGCCTCACAGGTAACGGTTCAGATTGTGCGTGGGTCACACTCAACGCTTCAACGGGTGCTGTGACCGGCACTCCAACTTTAGCGCAAGCGGGCCGATGTGAAATACGATTGCAAGTAAGCGATGGGCATTTCGATTCAGCGGTGTACACCTCATATGTGAATGTGCATTCTTCAAAAGGCATTGCACAAGTGGTACAAAGTGGTTTTCATGGCTGTGCGCTCGTTGAAGGCATGGCGAAATGTTGGGGCCTACAACAAACCGCAGCACCTGGGCTAGGCGATGGTGCACTGGCGCTTGGATACTATAACAATCACGCAATAGCGCGAGTATCTAACAGCATCACTGTGCCTATTATGAATTTCACACGACTTTCTGTCGGCGGGAACTCAATCTCTTCAGTTCACACTTGTGGTCGCTATTCGGGCGGCAGTCTTAATTGCTGGGGGAGTAATGATACCGGGCAGTTAGGGAACGGAACATTGACAACCTCTGGTTACCCCATTTCGGTATCTACCGTAAGTAATGTGACCTCTTTGGCATCAGGGCCCCAACACAACTGTGCCGTTATGCAAAACTCAAGCACAACACTCACTGGAAAAATCATGTGTTGGGGTAGTAATGGCAGCGGCCGTTTAGGTGACAATTCGTCAACATCTAGCACTACACCCGTGTACGTTCAAGTTTCTCCGGCTGTCGCTCTCACTAACGCGGTATCTGTGAGCACCGGTAAAGACCACACCTGCGCGCTTATGGCCAATGGGGGGATCAAGTGTTGGGGCGAAAATATTTTTGGCCAACTGGGCATAAATAGCACCACAGATAGTCTCACTGCCGTCGATGTGATTGGGTATGGCCCAGTCTATAGCAAGCGTGCTGTGCGAGTTTATGCAGGCGACGGTTTCACATGCGCAATTTCATCAGTAAACGAACTAAAATGCTGGGGCTCAAATGCTTCTGGGCAATTAGGCCAAGATAACTTAGTTAATCTTGGCGATGGGGCTTCAGAAATGGAGGCTCTCGCCAGCGCGGCGGCGATAAACTTAGGTACTGGGCGCACACCCATCGACATTGCTATCGCTGGCGCATCAGTTTGCGCTTTACTTGATAACGCCACGATCAAATGCTGGGGGAATAATCTGAGTGGCCAATTGGGATTAGGTGACTTAAGCAACCGAGGCGACGTAGCCGGCGAGATGGCGGCGCTAACAGCCACACCTCTAGGCACATCGGCCATTCCTTTTGAAATTGCCGGTGGTGGTTTAAGTTTCTGTTCAATCATTTCGTTGCCAGCCGAAAGCTTTGTAGTGAAATGCTGGGGGCGAAATAATTACGGCCAATTGGGTAACAGCGAAACACCACTCTATAACAGCTCCGCCCCTACGTGGGGTGACAAAGGCGATGCATCTGTCGAAATGGGTGACAATTTAACGCCTGTAAATTTAAACCCGACTCTGTTTGTTTCTACTGGTACAGCGAATGGTTCAACGGGGCTCGCCGGCGCCACTAACTTATGCTACACCTCAGCCAGCGCTGTGGGCCGCGCTGATAAAAACACGGTATTCGCCGTCTTGAGCACCACAGCACAAAATATATCCGGGTACTATACTACCGAGCTACCCATCAAAAAAACCGACGCAGCACGAACCAAGTTGTTTAACCATTGGATAGATATGTGGGACGGTGGTGGCGTGCTAGCTGCTATAGATAAAAAAGTCGACGGATCCGCCGCTACTGGCACTGTAGCCACAGGTACAGATGTATCGGGTGTGTTAATGACCAGCGCTCATTGTTCAGACTGGACCTCGATATCGGGCGTGGGTACGAGCGGCAGTATAACCTCAACTAACGGCACCTGGATCAACAACTCCTCGGTAACTTGCTCCACCACCTTTCGCTTTTATTGCATGGGTCGATAACAAGCCTACACACGCGTCAATTACAGATCTGGTACAACTTTGCTTAAAAATTCACTGTAGGGATAGGCTGTTATTTTGCCCCACTTTTCTTTAACTTGCCCTCGAAAAACTAAATGCGAATGCAGATGTTTTTTATTTGAAATTG
>JAYUVI010000303.1:0-4285 GCA_043754135.1 Bdellovibrionales bacterium
GAAACTTTTGAGATCCCACGGGTAGTGCGAAAGTAAAATGTCTTGATCAAGAACGTTGAAAAGGTAATCGAGAATGATCGCGATCAGTACCATGTCGTCAATCCAACCAATGAGCGGGATCCAATCTGGTATCAAATCGATCGGTGAAATGATCAGCGCGGTAAACGCCAAAATCATTTTTTTATCACGGGCCGGGATGCGCTCATCGTTTGCAACTTTTTTGATAAAATCGATAATCTCATTCGCTTTATTTTTGATCTTTTGTAACGCCATAGCCCCGGTTTATAGCACATAAATACCTGAGTAGTTGAGGCCATTTATTCGCTGCGAAATTTATTCCTCCAAAAAATGGTAGAAAAAGAACCTGGCACCATTCGGTGGAAAAAGAGCTTGGCACCGTTGCGGCTTTGAGTCATACAAACCCTATGAATTTAAAGGTTTACGCGTCTGAGGACTTCCCCAGTTACTTGCCTAAATTGAATGCGCTTTACGATGATCTTTTCTCGCACGGGAAAGGTTTTCGCGCGAAGTTGATTCAGAAGATTTCAGCACATTTGCAGTTGAAATCTACACAAGTGCATTTGCTCGCTCAGACTATCGAATTTATTCACAATGCTTCGTTGTTGCATGATGACCTGATTGATCGTTCGCCTTTGCGACGTGAGAAAACGGCGGCGTGGCTTAAGTACACTCCCGAGTATGCGGTGTTGGCTGGTGATTATCTGCTAGCGCGGGTCATGGTGAATTTAAGTCGGTACGGTAACTTGCAACTCATTCAATACACTGCGGAAATGATTTCTGATTTGCTCGAAGGGGAGTGGATACAAGACTCGCTCATTGAAGATTGGGACGTGAGTCTAAACCAACTCGATCGCGTGCATAATTTGAAAACGGCATCGCTGTTCAAGTGGTGCATACGCGCCCCTTTTATAGCGGCAGAAAATTATCACACGCCGTTGCATGATCTGCTCGACAATATGGGCAGTTTACTTGGTTTGCTTTTTCAACGTAGCGACGACTTGCTCGATTTCGACATTCGCAATTACGAAGGTAAGGCTATTTTAGGCGATTTAAAGTCAGGCTATATGAATTCGTTTGCGACATTTTTAACGCGCAATATGAGTGAGCTTGAGAAATCTAAACTGCGCTCATGTGATTCTCTCACTGACATTTACAAAATAATTGGTGAAGAGTTGTTCTTTGCCCGAGTTGAAGAGTTCGACCAACATAATCGAAAAGTGATTGCGCTGTTTGATCACCATTGCGAAGAGTTAGTGCCACTGTTGAAAGAGTCTGAGCGTGGGTTGGTCGAGGAGTTGCGACAATTACCGGGATTGCTTTACTGGCGAAAAGTTTGAGCGCAAGCGCCAGGGCTACTTTGCTGACGAAAGTTTGTGGGGCATTTACCGGGACAACTCTGCTGGCGAAAAGTTTAACAGATTGCGAGTCGAAGAGACGCAGTCAATTCTAGGGCTTTAAAATATGAATCAGTTTATTACTGTTGAGCGTACACACCCCGATTTTTTAAAGTATTTAACTGGGGAGTTTTCGCAAGAGTTACGTGCCCTCCCCGTGCGCTCTTACAATGTAAATCGCACGAACGAAAAGGTGACTTTTCAAATCTGTCGCTCAGAAGACATTGAGAGACCTTCTTTGTTGGTTGTGCTCGCGCAAGTTTTTCGTTTGGATCTATTGAGCCTGACGCTGACTCCTGCTCTTGCGGTGGCCACTCATCTTTGGCATCACGGTCAACATGTGCCCATTGTTTTAGCTTTGATGGCTCTGGTGATTTTGCATGGCGCAGTTTTTTGTCGTAATGATTTTGTTGACCATATTCATGGGGTCGATCGCCTTAACGAAAAAGGTGGTAGCCGCGTGATTCAGCGGGGCTGGTTGCGGGCGAAAACGGTGCAACAGCTTTATCGAATTCTTATGGTGGTGGCAGTAGGTTTCGCTGCTCCAGTATTGTGGTTGCGCCCCGAGCTTTTACTTTTGTGTACGGTGGTGGCGGTACTCGGAGTATTTGGTTACTCGCACTTGCGGTGGGCGAAAGGTCACTGGATTTTAGGTGATATGGCCATTTGGTTGTGCTTAGGTCCACTCATTTCTATGGGGATGAGTTGGGTCATCGCACGCGACATCAGCCCTCACGTTTTATGGGTGGGGGGATACTTCGGAACCATGGCGCTTTCTTATGTGGGTATTCGCCATATGATCAGTATGGTGATTGATGACGAAGCAGGATTAACGACAATGCCCACTAAGCTTGGGTTTGATCGCGCGAAAATTTTTATCGTCGCACTTTTTGTACTGAACGGATTAGTGGCGGTTTGGGCCGGCGGAGCTATGGTGGCTTTAGTGGGGTTTAATTTCTGGCTGGCAATTAAGAGCATGCAAGTGGTTTCTCCCTTAAGTTCTTCACTTTATGAGTTACCCAAAAAAGTTTTGTGGGTGCACCTGGCCTCAGGTATTTTTTATTTGGCGCAATTTTACTTTCGCCCTTAGAATAAGGGCATGTCGAAATCGCGTGATAGCGTAGAAATTAAAATTATTGAAAGTTCTGAAGGGCCCTACTTTGCCTGGCAAGAGGGCGCGCGCACTTTGCGTGTCGAAATTGAATTTAAAAAGCGCCAAGATCTCAACACCAAAAACGATTTGCTAGCGAAAGCCATTGGCTTAAAAGATCATTTGAAGAAGGCGAAACGCCTATTAAAGGTAATCGACGCCACCGCTGGGTTGTGCCGCGATAGTTTTCACTTAGCTTCGCTTGGTTGTCATCTCGTGGCTCTTGAAGAGAATCTCACTATATTCACGGTGGTCAATTATCACGTTGAGCACCTGCCCGAAGAATTGAAGTTTGAGTTGCTTCACACCCCCGCGCAGGCTTACTTGTCGCTGCTGCCCGAAGAAGATCTGCCCGACGTGATCTATTTAGACCCGATGTTCCCCGAGAAAAAGAAATCGGCGAAGTCGGGTAAAGAGACTGAGCTACTGAAGCATTTGATACTTCCGCCAACGACGGCCGAAGAAAATGCTTTATTAATGGCGGCCTTAAGCCATGCACGTAAGCGAGTGGTGGTGAAGCGGCCACTCCACGCGCCGCCTTTGCACGTTTTGCCGGGGTCCTCACCGAAGTCTGCGGGCGTGCGGAGAAAAAGTAAGCCTGATCTGCAGATCAAAGGGAAATCGGTGCGGTACGATGTGTATTTGATCGCCGCTAAAAAATAGAGTTAGCTTGGAGCGATGTTCGTAGAATGGTCATTGAGTACGAGATCACTTAGTGATCGGTGTTTTTACGCGAGTAGGTTGTGGCCCCGTTGCCGCTTGTTTTTCGATAAAGTGGAAATAAGACATTATACCCTGCACGTTTTGAATTTCGGATTCAGAAACCCAGCGGCCACTCGGGCTTTTCGCCCAATAAAGACCTAAAGAATCTAAGACTTCATACTCAGTACTGCATAAACCTAAACAGCAAGTTTGCCTGTAGTTGCGAAGAGCAACCGAGTGCCCGCCAACACTTTGACTACCTGGCTGAGGTATTTGTAATCCCATCAGAACTGTATTGCCACGGTCGATGTGGTGCCGAATTTTTTTATAATCCATGACATCTGATTTCAAGGCGGCTCTGGGGTAACGTCGAGATTCACAGTTTTTATTCTGTACATAACGATTAAGCTCACTCGCGAATCGTTCTTCCACTTTAGATTTTAATTGCTCAGATCGGCTAATGTTTAAGGCGGTAAAGATGAGACCCCAATTATCGCGAGTTACTTCTGCCGTGGGCTTAACAGGTATATGTAACGCACGATAAGTATAAAAACTGCTTCGTTGGGCCCAATCCCAAGTGACGGCTTCATTTTTTTCTCGCGGGAAAAATTTTTCATAGGGCATGCAAGACTCGTCGCGAATGCCTACCTCTCCAGCACGCTTAAGTAACTCAACATAACCTTGGTCTCGATCCGATAATTTATTCTGAACCTCATTAATCATTTCTAGTATCGCAGGCATTTTACAATTTGTCGGGTCCACGTCGCAGCGAAATTGGTGCATAGCCGTGCGTAGCGCAAATAAACCACAATAGCCTACGTAGTCTTGTGGTACTTCATCATGGACTTTATTTTTAGAATTGGTTTTAATGCATTTTGTCTCTTCAGCGTGAGCGACAATACTCAGTAGCATTAAGCCTAGAGTGGTTGCTACATGATTTATGAATTTACTTTTTCTGCCCATTTTGCTGAGCCTCGGCCCAATCGACAAGGGGCACGTTGTAAATTTGCATTTCGTT
>JAYUVI010000304.1:0-4530 GCA_043754135.1 Bdellovibrionales bacterium
AAAACTTTGGAGGGCGAAGGGCTATTCCCGATCACCTACAATCGTTTTCACCAAATCTGGAACCTGTACCGGCCTGTGCCTAAGAAGCTTCATTCACTCAGGCATACGTTTGCAATACAGCTTTACAAAAAAACGAAAGACATTCGTCTGGTGCAGGTGGCGCTCGGCCACCGCAATGTGATGAATACAATGATTTACGCTGACTACGTTTATTCGCAGACTGAGCTCAGAAAACTCATTTTGTAATTGCTCAAGATTGTTCCCAGCGGTATCTGACTGATCATGAAAGCTTGGCGTTCAACGTTACATTTTTTTTTAGGCATCGCTTTTTTTGCCCTCGTTACGCTGTTTGCGACCCATAATCATACATATAAAAATCACTCCCCATCGGCTGAATCCGCTTGCGCCATTTGTTTTGTCGGGAGCACGACAGCCAGTGAAATCAACCACGTTTTAAGTACTACTCTGACTGCCTCTACTGAAGTCCCAGCGGTAGGGGACGCAAAATTTTTCTCTGTTGAGAAAATCCTTCTGTTAAAAGCCCGCGATCCACCGCTTTTCGCCCCTAACGCCAAAACATAGTTTTCGACGTTAAGACTAAAGCATTTTTTATCCGCGTTTTTTAGTACTTCTATTTTCAAGGAGCTTTTATGCGTCACAATTTTATCGCCGTGTGGTCGGCGCTCGCGATATCGACATTTTCAACATCAGTATGGGCTTTTGACGATCGCCCGAAAGATTCAGCTCGCTCTAACCCGGACATCGGCGTCAATATCCTGATGTTAGGCCAAGCCGCTTCTTCAAAGAGCGAACACGACAACGGGTTTTCACTACAGGAGATCGAGTTGCAGGTGAGTGCCCCCATTGACCCCTACTGGTCGGGGACAGCCTTACTTGCGGTAGGGCCTGAAGTGAACGATGAAGGTGAAACTGTGTATTCACTTGGGCCCGAAGAGGTCTACGTTGAAAACTTGAGCCTGCCGGGCTTTTCACTCAGACTCGGCAAACAAAAACTGTATTTCGGTAAATTAAATACCCTTCACAGTCACGCTCAGCCGTTTATCGACGAACCTCTCACTCTCAGTGAGATTTTCGGCGAAGAAGGTTTAAACGAAACCGCTCTCAGCGTTTCTTATTTGGCGCCGACCTCATGGTACTTAGAGATTATTGGCCAGGTGTTCAATGGGGCAAACAAACGGGCTTTTGCGAGTCCTCAAAAAGGTGACGACGCCGGCGTGCTCTACATAAAAAATCTTTGGGATTTGAACGACAGCTCGACTCTTGAATGGCTGCTATCAGCCGCTTCAGGTAAAAACCGCGCCGATGAGAACAGTACTCTTGCCAACACCGCAGTTACATATAAGTGGCGACCCACCGAAGGTGGTCGGTACACAAGCTTCTCGCTCACAGGTGAGTATTCGCAAGCGAATATGAAATCAGCCATTGATGAAGCAGGAGCAATTGTAAAAAACATCGATAACATACACGCAGTTTCGGTTTGGGCGACCTATCAATTTATGCAAAGCTGGTTTGTAGAAGCCCGCACCGAGACTGCCAAAACTTATCTAGAAGAAAATTTCAGTGACCGCGTTGATATTAAAAAACAGACTGCACTCGTAGGCTGGGCGCCGACACATTTTTCGGCGATCCGACTGCAATATGATGTAGTAGACAACTCTAGCGAAACAGAAAACGAACATCGCGTGGGTGTACAATTTAATTTCAGCATGGGCGCGCACCCTGCGCATGCTTACTAGGAGTGGTTTTTATGAAGAATAAATCTACAGAAGTAATTATGGGAAACTCTATCTTTTTTAAACTGTTTAAATGTTTTTCAATGGTCTTTTTTATGTGTAACCAAGCCAGCGCGCAAATCAAAGTCATCACTAGCACTTCAACCCTCGCTAATTTAGTGCAAGAGTTAGGCGGCCCTGAAGTTCAAGTGCAATCTCTCAGTCGCGGTACAGAAGACCCTCATTACATTGAAGCCAAACCGTCATTTATGGTGAGGGCCCGCGACGCTGACCTCGCGATTGTTGTAGGTCTTGAACTCGAAAAGGCGTGGATGAACAACGTGCTCGCCGGCAGTCGCAACCCTAAAGTTCTACCAGGCGCGCCAGGGTTTCTCGACCTGGGCGAGTCCATACCCGCCTTAGAAAAAATATCGGGCAGTCTTGATCGCAGCCAGGGCGATGTGCACCCACTAGGGAACCCCCACTACTATCTTGACCCGGTGAGAGTAAAAGACGCGCTCCCGCAAATTACCCAGAAGCTGATCGCGCTAATGCCAACCAAAAAAGCGGCACTTGAAAACCGACTCAAAAATTATACGGCTGAACTGGATAAAAAAATTAACGAGTGGCAGATGCGTTTACAAAAAGCGAAAGGCAAGTCAGTAGTCACTTATCATAAAACTTTGCTTTATTTTATCGACCGCTTTCAACTCACGCTTAAAAACACCATCGAACCAAAACCTGGGATCCCGCCAACAGCTAGTCACACTCTTGAACTTATCAAACAAGCCAGAACTGAAAATATTCGCTGTTTTTTAAACGAGGCTCACTTTGAAACCGTTGCTGCACAAAGAATTGCAAAAGAAGTCAGGGGCAACGTTTCAGTGGTGCCTACAGAAGTCGGTGCCTTGCCAGGTACCGAAACTTACATCCATTTGATCGATAAAATCGTCGCCGGAGTGGAGGCCTGCCCATGACGTTAGAAAATCTCACATTCTTAGTACCGGCGTTCGCCATGTGCCTGATTCTTGTCGGCATTCACTGTTATTTAGGTCTTCACGTGCTCGCTCGCAACGTGCTCTTTGTAGATTTAGCATTGGCGCAAGTGGCGGCACTCGGCACAACGGTGGCTTTTGCGCTCGGCTTTGACCACGATCACGCGGGCGCTTTTTGGGTGGCCCTCGCTTTTACTTTTGTCGCGGCTTTGCTTTTCACCATCGCGGGCCGAGTGAAAGACAAAATCTCGATCGAAGCCTTTGTCGGCATTATCTACGCCTTCGCCTCGGCGCTGGTCATTTTGTTCATCGATAAAATCAGTCACGGTGCCGAGCATTTGAAATACACATTAGTCGGCCAAATTTTATGGACAGATTGGCGCGAAGTCCGTCACGTCGCGATTATTTACGCCGTCGTGTCAGCGATTCATTTTTATTTTCGCAAGAAATTAATCGCGAGTTCATTTAAAGGCCAAGGCCATTGGTTTTGGGACTTTCTTTTCTTTGCCTTATTTGGTGTAGTGATCACGTGCTCAGTCAGCGTGTCGGGTGTGCTCTTGGTCTTTGCTTTTCTGATTGTACCTGCGGTGCTGAGCTCAATGCTCACTACCACACTGAGCGGGCGTCTTGCGCTCGGCTGGCTTATCGGATTTCTGCTCTGTACACTCGGCATTTTCATTTCATTTGAAATGGATTTACCTCCTGGGGCCACCCAAGTCGTAGTGTTTACCTCGGTGCCTGTCATTGTCGTGACACTTATGGGATTACGCGCGCTGATCCAATCCCGAGGGGCCCGCCGCTGAACTGGGCTATTATTTGCGGACTTAATAAGAAACATTCTTAGCGCTGGGCTGGCGCGCGGCTATTGCCCAAGTGTACGAGGCGCCGAGTACAAAAACTACCGCGCAATAGTACAGCCAGATAAAATAAAAAATAAAAGCTCCTAAGGCGCCGTAGATTGCAGTCGATGACACTGCATAATGAATGTACAAGCCAAGCAAGTACTTTGAAGTCTCAAACAAAAGTGTAGTCACGAGCGCACCACTCAAAACTACAGACTGCCTAATTTCGCGATCACTATAAAGTCGAAAAAGAGTATAAAAAATCAGCACCAAAAGCCCGAGCTTGATCACTACCCCAAAAAATAAGAGAGCGGGGCTCAGTAAATCAATACCCTCTAAAATCGGCACTTGTTTTAAAGAATTATTGAGTACGGGTAGGTTCGCCAAGACAGAAACAAAAGATTGTAGAGTAAAAGTCATCACCACCGAAAGGCCGAACACCAGGCCTAAAATAATCATCAGAAAAAAATCGAGCAGCTTAGCCCGCACAAGGCGCAGGTGAGTGTGGGTAGCCAATATTTTCCGTGTGATAATTCGGACAGTACCTAAAAGATTGGCGCTAATAAAAAACAGCACGCACAAATGCAGTATATTTACGCCCGAACCTAGTGCGCGCTTAGCCGAAAAAATTTCGCTAAACTGGCGTTGAGCGCCCGGCAAAAACTCATTAAATACCGTTAAAAAAGGTGTGATGAAAACCTCGCCGCCCCAACTCACCCGCGATAAAACTGAAATGCCAATTAAAAATAGCGGAACCGAATAGAGCAGTAGATCAAAAGCGAGAGCCGACGCCAAAAACAGCCCATGCATATCGCGAAAGCGTCCGAAGGCTTCTTTTGTGAGGTGAGCAAACCTTAGAAAGAGTCGGAGTAGAGATGCCCATTACTGAACACCCCCTCCACGGATCCGTGCGAGCACATTTAATGCACACGGCTCTTACCTTAGGTGATGACGCCCATT
>JAYUVI010000305.1:0-4228 GCA_043754135.1 Bdellovibrionales bacterium
CTGTGAAAAAAAGTTTATAACCCATTAGAATAATTCTAAAAAACCCAAAACTGGCCTGCCATTTTAACACGCTAATGTCGATGTATAGACCGGAGAGGTGTAACTTTGCAAATGCAGGCCCCAATTCAATACGACGATAAAGGCGGCGGTCTCGATAAGTGGATCGTTCTGCTCGCGCTTTTAGGTGTAATAGCGCTGGGTGCACTTTTGTATAATGATGCTTGGATGACGCGTTTTTTCTCAACTCGCACTGGTAAAGGTGAGCCTATCGGTGAAGTATTGAATGCGAAAAACGACGTACGCCGTCGCATGGATCAAAGCTTAACTTGGTACCCCGCAAGCGTGCGTGAAAAATTATACGAGCGCGACGCGATTTTCACGGGTCATGAATCAGAAACTGATCTTCTCATAGGCCAGGATAATCGCCTTTCTTTGCAACCCGACAGCCTTGTGATTTTACAAATGCAAAACAATGAAACGATTTTTGATTTGCAATTGGGTACGGTCACAACGCTTGTCGCAGCAACGCCGACGTTAAAAATTATTCACGAAGGCCAAGTGGCCGAGATTAAAACGAGCGGCCCTAGAGGTGCAGTGACGTTTAGTAAAGATAAGGGCGGTAAACTCAGTATCACGAGTGCAAAAGAGAACATCGAAGTTGAAATTGGGGGTCGCAAAAATAAAATCAAAAAGAACGAGCAGTTGAACGTCGACAAAGCCATGAAAGTTTCGAGTCAAACGTTTTCAGCTCACATCACGTCGCACAAAATTTACGAAGCGGCTTGGGTGAAACCTGGAGATTCTGTGGCATTTACTTGGGAGAACTACGAGCCCAACACCGCATTGAAAATACAAGTTTCAAAAACGGGTAAGTTTGACAAAACTGATTTGCGTGACGGTGATTTGCTGGTCGATGAGCCTGTGACGAAAAACAATTATTATTTTAAACCCCAAAGAGCCCAAAGTTATGCTTACCGTTTAACCAAAGCTAAAACTGGCGAAGTCGCTTCGCTCACCCATACACTTGATATTTATTCTGCGCAGCCCATCGTGTTGGTGAGTCCGACACAAAACTCTGTGGTGAATCGCGATGAAAAATTAGCTAAGGGTAAAGATCAGCCGGTACAGTTTCAGTGGCAAGGCAAACGTGGAGTGAACGAGTTCGCTCTGCATGTGGCGCGTGATGAAAATTTCACTGAGCGAGTTCAAGGTAAAACCGAGGCCGGCAATAATTTAATTCTGAGTTTGCCGGCAGGGATTTATTTTTGGCGTGTCGGCGCACATAAGCCTGACAATCGCAATTTGTTGAGCCCAACGTATCGCTTCCGCGTGGGCGAGGCGGCATGGCCTGTGGTGCCACCACGATGGCATGGGCCAGAGCGGCCACCGACCTTGTTCAAGGCCGACAGTGCTCCGGTCAATCAAGCTCAAGAAAAAGATGTGGTTCTGCAATTCGACGAGACGGTTGATGCGCGTAGCCCGGCCAGCATTGAGAAAAATGTAGTCAACCCGCCGCGCATGCAGTGGCGGCCAATGCCCGACAGTGAAAGCTACAAAATTGAAATCGATCGCAGTAAAGACTTTAAATCGCCAATTGTTTTTTCAGGCATTAAAAAACCTGAGTTTACATGGCGTGCGGTGCAGCCGGGTCAGTTTCACTGGCGCGTAAAAGCGGTGAACTCAGAGGGCGTTGAGTCGCTACCGAGCGCGCCCAATACAGTGATGGTGAAATTGCCACCGCCTGTACTTGTGGCGCAAAAGTTGAGCGATGAAAAAACTAACGATGCGAATGAAGTAGATAAGCCTAAAACGGTGCAACTGAGCTGGAGCGCAATCCCTCTCGCTAAGCAGTACGCTGTGAAAGTGAATGATGAAGTGCGCATGGTGAGTTCAGAGCAGACCACTCTTGATGTCAAACCCAATGTGCCTACGCGCGTTTTTGTGGCGGCAGCGAATTCAAAAGGTACGCCGATGAGCGAATTCCGCGAACACACTTTTCAGTTTGAGCGGCGTCTCATGTTGAAAACCCCGCACTTAAAGATGCCATCAGATAACATGACATTAATCGCCTTTGACGCCAACCACGTCGACCCCATTGTTTTTATTTGGAAGGAGATCGCGGGCACGAAATATTACGTTCTACAATTCGCGAGTGATGGCGCGTTTAAAAATATTTTGGCAGAAAAACGCGCGTCACAGAATCGATTTATTCTGAAAGATCGTTTATCGAGTGGCACCATTTATTGGCGTGTGCGCGCTCACACCGACAGTACTTATTCTGAGTGGTCGGCTCCCCGCCAGTACGAAATGCAAGTAGCGAAACCACGTTAGATTTCTACCCCCAGCGGTGGTAAGCGGGGTGGCCTTCTTTGACCGCGACAAATAAACCGCGACAGGTCGCAGTGGTTTTGCCTCCCGCAATTAATTCACCTTCGACCCACGCGCGATCTTCTTTGATGTACTCCACCACTCGAGCTTTTAAATGTACGGGGTCGTGGGCTGGTGTCGGGCGTAAAAGTTTAATAGTGTATTCAGCCGTGACCGTGCAGGGCACTTCGCTCATGCGCCACTTTTTTTTAAGGCTCCAGGCGGCTGTCCAGTTGCAGTGGCAATCGAGCAGCGAACCAATAATGCCGCCATTTAACATGCCCGGAAAAGCTTGATGATGCGGTGAAGGCAGCCAAGTGCACTCGACATTGTCGCCTTTATCGAAGCTGCGAATTTGCAAACCCTTGCTGTTGGCAGGGCCACAACCGTAACAAATACTAGTCGCCGCATGTGTTTCTTGTAGTGAGCGTTCAGACATAATCCCTCGAGAGCGTTGAGAGTTGGTATCTCTCAACTTTCTTTCGCTTTTTTAGAAGCGTAAGTCTCGCGTATGTAAGCGCGCGTGAATTTGAGAAACGCATCGGTGATACCAAAATATACGGTGTGATTCAAATAACTTCCTTCGTTGGCCTCATCTTCAGCTGAAGAGTAGACGCGCACACAGAGATTTTGATCGGGGGCGCTGCCAAATATTGCCTTGAAAAGATACACCATGGTGCCTGGTTTCAGCGGCTGTTCGGTGCGAATTGTGGTGCCAAATTCTGAAAGCTCAACCATTTGGGCTCGACGGGCGATTTTAGACGAAATAACATCGGTCTTCCACCCGATATTATCGAAGTTATAAACAGTAAAAGGTGCGCCTATGGCTTGGGTGGTGAGATACAAAATGCGACGGATTTCGAGTGGTTTGTAAACTAGGCCGTAAATTTTGGAGCGTGCAAGTTTTTCGAAGTTTATATTTTGATTTTCGGTAGCCATGACGATCACTCTCGGTCCACCGGGCGGCGTTTTCATATTTCCTTTTTTTGTGGCTTCAATCAGCGAACCAACAAAAGCGTCGTGATCATCGGGCAAAAGAGCATAATCGATAATCACACAGTCGAGACTTTCAATGCGTGAAAGCTGCCCAGTCTTGCTGGCGGTAATTTTCGCGTCGGGTATTTTGAAATTGATTCGCACAAGCTGGTCAGTGTTTTCAAGAATCATTTCGACGGCCACCGAGCGCAGTTCACCTGAGGCATTTTTCAACTCGAAATTTTTGATCACGCGACGGGTGCTCATCACTAGGTGCAAACACTCAGTGAGTAAGTTGCGTGCGTCACCATCAAATATATCCTGCCAGGCTTGGGGCGTTTCAAAAACCGTTTTTGCCGCAAATCCCATAAATTTATCGGCATCACTGGGGCGAGTCAGCGGCATATGCAGGTTGAGGCTTACGACATCGACAAGAATGCTGACGGTTTCGGCGAAAAGATCTTCGGGGCCGGCGGGCAAGGCCTTAATGACGTCGGGTTTACGCTCAAGGTAGCGTCTAAAAAAATTAATGTAGCTGTCGTCAAAAACCACATCGACATTGTCGATTTCTTTTTTCACATAGTCGGTCAAACTTCTGAGTGAATTTTCGTCGACATCAAGAATGGCGACCGTTTTACGCTCTTTTTGTTCTTCAGCGATAAAAATATTTTCGGGGTTGTATTTAAAATGCGAAGGGTCTGCATCAAGCATATATTTGTAGCCACTATCGCGCGCCAGGTAAGTGCGCACTTCTCGATTCATCATTTTGCTGAGACCGAAGTAGTTAAAATAAACGAGGTGTGAGCCTTCTTTTTCAGGGTGAGGTGTCGAGGTGCAAACTTTACCGTAAATATCGAGTAGCGGCTTCTGGCCGGGAAAACGAAAA
>JAYUVI010000306.1:0-2023 GCA_043754135.1 Bdellovibrionales bacterium
GTGATATAAAGGCGGCGAATTCAGATGCGCGTGGGCGTTTTGTGTTGCCTGTCGAGTTTAGTGGCTCACTGCTAAACCCCAGCTACACGGTGGCCGCGAGCACCTTGCAAGCCATAGCCAAAAAGACTCTGTCGTATGAGGGACAAAAGGTGAAGCAAGCTTTGAAAGATCGCCTTAAAGATAAGAAAACGCAGGAGCAGTTGAAAGACGCGCTCAAAAAAATATTTTAAAATTAATTGAAAATTAATCCCACCAAACAATTATTCGATAGGCTTAAACTCGCCACTAGCATCTTTTTCAGCAGCCGCTGGTTTTTGATTTCCGTTTTCCGTTTTGCCTTCCGTTGCCGGCCCGATGTGGGTCACGCGTCCCTCGGCAAAATAAACGAAAGTGGTGCGAGCTTCGGCGGTGCCAGTGTCTGAGTTCGCGTTTTCATAAGACCAGCGATCTTGCCCAAGATGCCGAGAAATGCGGGAAGGGTTGCCAACGATTTCGAGCACCGAAGCTTTGTCCATGCCGACCTGAACCCTTTTCAGGGCTTTACTTTGCGTGGTGGAGCAGGCGGGGAGTAAAGCAAAACTCATGAGACTTAAAACTACGAGAGCGATTCTTTTTTTCATCATTTTTTTATTCTAGCGAAATCGTGCGACTGTCGGTACTGACCATAAATCGAGAAGCTGACGCCAAACAATGCGCTGCATCTTAACAAAAAGGCGGCTAAACCTTCAGTGTGACTGGGGAAATTTTGAGTGCTACGATTTTCAAAAATTCACACTCAACATCTTAAGTTTGGAAGTGGCTTATGAGTAACAACGCGGATGCCCACAACAGGGGCGGGTTCTTTGCGCTTATTTTTTCTGTCGCATTTTGTCTAGTATTTTTCATTTACGTTTCATTTATGGAAAAGGGAGTCGATTTAAAAGAGGTCGATGAATCGGCAGCGGCAGCTAGTCCAGCAGCCGGCGGTACCGCCGCTCCAGCAATCGATATGACTAAAGTCGCAAAGCCTTGGGTTGAGAATGCTGACGTCGCGGCTTACGGCAAAGGCGTTTACAAAAACACATGCGCCGTTTGCCACGGTAATGAAGGTAAAGGCGATGGCCCTGCCGGTGCTGCGCTGGTCCCGCCTCCACGTAACTTTGTTGAGGGTAAATGGAAGAAAGGCGGCACTTCTATTGCGCTATTCAACACTCTTCATAACGGTATTGAAGGTACATCAATGGCTTCTTTCAAGCACTTGCCAAAGGCGGATCGTTGGGCGCTTGTGCAATTTGTTCGTTCGATTACACAAAATAAAGAAGCAGATGACGCCGCAAAACTAGACGCGTTTGCCGCGACAGCGGATTAGCGGGAATTTTGATGAGCAAACGAGTGGCCACTTTAATTTCTCTGATCACAGCTTCGCTGCTGGCGCTTTCTCCATTCGCATTGGGATATGAGATTTCAGAAAACCCGTCAAAAGTGTCTGATGAAACGCCGAAAGAATTACAAGATGTCGGCATAACTGAACATTTAGCTGCAAAGCTCGACGGTTCTTTGCAGTTCACCGATGAAGCGGGACAGCTGATCGCACTAGGCAGCCTGTTTACTCCGCATAAGCCCATGATGATGGCGATGGTTTATTACAGTTGCCCGAACCTCTGTAATTTTCAGCTCAATGGCACAATTGATGTGCTTAAAAAAATGAAGGGCGAGCTCGGCAAAGATTACGATTTTATTGCGGTCAGCATGGATCGCACCGAAACCGCGAAGCTCGCCGCCGAAAAAAAGGTCAACTATCTAAAAGCGCTTGGTCAAGCAGGTGCTGAAAATGGCTGGCATTTTCTAGTGGGCGACGAAAAGAATGTGAATGCTTTAGCCAACCAATTAGGTTTCAAATTTAAGTGGAACGACGCCACTAAACAGTTTTCTCACGCGGCCGCGACTTATATATTGACGCCCGATCTCGTAATTTCACGTTATCTTTACGGCATTGAGTTTTCGCCGCAAACTTTGCGTCTGTCTTTGGTTGAAGCCTCTAACG
>JAYUVI010000307.1:0-2443 GCA_043754135.1 Bdellovibrionales bacterium
TCATCTCGGTCATTTTCGAGCTAATTACGAAAAGATCGTTGAATATATTCATAAAGCTAAGGGGTTGCGTTGCGATATCGTGCTCTTCCCCGAAGCCACTTTGTTCGGCTACCACCCCATGGATTTACTCGAACGCCCTACGGTGATCGAGGCCCAGCTTAAATACTTAGAAAAACTAAAGAAGAATATTCCTGCCGGTATTACCGTTGTGGTCGGAGCGTTTTCAAAGAACCCATCGTTAAAAGGTAAGCCGTATTTTAACTCAGCTTACGTTTTGCAAAAGGGTCGTGCAAAAAAAAATATTCACTGGAGTTGTCACAAGGAATTACTGCCCACATATGATGTGTTTGATGACGCTCGTCACATTGAGCCCGGCGATATGAAAAACAACATCATTAGAATCAAAGGCAAAAAAGTTTTGATCACTATTTGCGAAGATATTTGGGCGTGGCCACAGCCGGGTGCGCGTTCGCTTTATGACGTGAACCCAATTCAGAAAGTGAAGCCCGGTTTAGTGGATTTAGTTTTGAATTTAAGCGCGTCGCCTTTTCACGCGCACAAAATGGAGCAGCGCCTGCACGTCACTCGCGCGACGGTGAAGCACCTCAAAGCGCCCATGGTTTACGTCAACATGGTGGGTGCACAAGACGAATTAATCTTCGATGGCGGCAGTTTTGCTCTTGATGTAAAAGGTCGCGTCTGTGCGCAGGCAGCGCAGTTCAATGAAGACATTAATTTAGTCGATTTTAATTTGAAGAGCGGACTCGCGCGCGATGGTGGCTTTCGCGAAATCACTCAGTCATTGCCCGAGAGTTTGCGCCAAGCTTTGGTGTTGGGTATTCGCGATTTTGTGAGCAAAGTGGGTTTGCAAAAAGTGCACCTCGGTTTAAGCGGCGGGATTGACTCGGCCGTGGTCGCATGTCTGGCTGTTGATGCGTTGGGTGCACCAAATGTTTCGGCCTACGCTTTGCCTGGGCCGTATAGTTCGAAAAACAGTTTGCGGTGGGCGCAACAGCTGGCGAGTAATATCGGTGTTGAGCTATGTGAAATTGATTTCACTTCTGAATACGAAAAAATTATTTCGCTACTCAACAAAAAAGTAGGACCCCTCAAGTTCGGTTTAGTGCATGAAAATGTTCAGGCGCGCTTGCGTGGTTTGCTCCTCATGGCGATCGGTAATAAAGAACAGAGCATGTTGCTGAACACGAGCAATAAGAGTGAATTTGCGGTCGGCTACGGCACTCTCTACGGCGATATGGCAGGTGGGCTTTCACCAATTGGCGATTTGTTGAAGTCTGACGTTTACGCACTCGCGAAACACTACAACGCTGAATATGAGTTGATCCCAAAAGAGATTATCAAACGGGCGCCGTCAGCAGAATTGCGACCCAACCAAAAAGATCAAGACTCACTGCCGGCCTATAATAAACTTGATAAAAGCGTTGAAGATTTGATTGAAAAAGGTCGGCCAGTTCGTTCACGCACAGATGAATTTGTTTTACGTGCACTGATGGGCAGCGAATTTAAACGCTGGCAATCGCCGCCCATTCTGAAGGTTCGCGAGCACTCATTTGGCCGAGGCCGCCGCTACCCCGTGGCGCAAGCGGCGATTGTCTAGTTGAGCCAAAATCACTCTTGTACAACCGGTGTACATTCGCCCCAGCCATCCTCATCAGGGGCTTCGCACTTGAGCTCAAAGGGGGGCTTAGCTAGTTCGACAATAAAATCTTTCATAAGATCTTTAAAAGCGTAGAGGGCCGCTCTTAATATAGGTCGATCATTTTCTTTAATCGGCCATGGGAAAACTTCACTTTTGCCTTCGTAATCAAGACCGCAAAAACTTCCCATTGCTAGTGATAACTGAAAAGCTTGTTCGCTTTTTTTCAGTGTGGCGGCATTAAAAATAACAGAGCCGACAATAGTGTAGGCATCGGCGATCAGTTCACTATTGTTTGACAGCGAAGTCGCTTGCAGTTGACCTAATTGATAACAAATCTTGTTGTTGTTCGCATCACCTTCTACATTTTTAATAATATCGATAAGAAATTCTGGAGTGTCGTAACCGACGTAAAACGACGCCTTAAGTTTAAGACTCATCATTTGCGTCGGTGTAGTCATTTTACCGTAGCCTTCGAACGCGGTTTGCAATGTTGAGGCATCGGCTTCGTCAAAGAGCATTAGATGTGTGACTTCGTGAATAAGAAGTGCCGTCATTTTAAATGACAAATCATGATAAGGGATCTGTCGATCGACCAACCTTTGTAAACTGATGCAGATTTTATTACTAACTGGATCGGCTGAAGCATCTCGTTCTTCATCCCGCTCATAGCATGATCCGGTTTCTCTAATATCAAGAGTGTAACTGTAGTACTTTTTTAACATATTTTTCGGTGTGTATTCTTTTATAATTTTCCTTATTGTCGGGGCAAAGGGTAGCTCTGTG
>JAYUVI010000308.1:0-2922 GCA_043754135.1 Bdellovibrionales bacterium
AATTTTTTATCGAGCGTCGCGCTCAACCTGAAAACTCCGGCTATTTCTCTAAGGCGAACAAAACCTTATCATCGCTCGTGCAGATTGAGCGTTATGAGCCTTTTGTTGAATTGGACTCTGCACTGATGCAAGCACCGGCTTCACCGGGCACAGTTTTGCGATTCCGTATTAAAAGTGCTTTTTTTGATCAAACAGTGAGTTTGCATTCTGTCGAGCAACCTGAAGTGCAAATGGGGCCGGCGAAATTTCGTTTGGTAATGGGAGAGGGCGCGGTTACTCCAGCCGTCAATAATTTGTCAGAGCGGAAAATTTCACCACACGCAGCGCCGTCACAGACCTTTAGTCACACCGAAGTAAAGGCTTCGGTCGCTGCTACGCTGGTTATTAAAAATGCATCTACACAAGCCGTACTTAAAGAAATTTCAATCGCCGACTTAGCAAAAAAGCCCGCGGTCATTGACGGGGTCAAAATCGTTCTTAAAAATCGATTTTCACACGCCATGGTGGCAAAAAATAAAATCACTGAGGGTGGTGATCGCGCGAACCCTGCGCTCGAGCTTGAATTACAAAAAGGTGCTGAAAAAGTTCGGGAGTTGTTGTTTGCGCGCTTCCCCAACTTTTCGTTGGCCGCTGAAAGTGGCTTAGGATTGCAGCTTACCTATTTAGCTGGGGCGATTAACGAAGACGCCAACACCCACGCAGCCGCGACATCAGACGACGCGGAGGCTGCACATGCACAAGCCGGTGTAAAACTTTATGCAGGACCCGCTTTTAAAAGCGGTAACTTGATGGAATTTCATGTGAGCGAAAATTTAGTGGGTGAAGCCAGCCCCCAAGTTAAGCTCAAGCTTCTCAAAAACGGCAAAAGTGTTAAAGACGAAACCCTCACTAAAGATGTCGCAGTCACAACGCCGTGGATGAATATCGAAGTCACTCTTTTAGGTGTTGAGACAACGACGGGGTCGGCCCTTGCATTCACTGAGCCCAAAATTTTAACTGAGCCACCAGCAAAAACGGATCGCTTGCCGGTAAGTGCTTTGCTCCTGCGCGCGACGAGCGGCGAGACTGCCACGGGCGATAAGGAGAATTTTTGGTTGGTTGAAGGGCAAACTCGCACATTGCAAGTCGACGGCGAAAAAATCGAAGTCTACTACGGTCGACATATTTCCAATTTGCCTTTTGAAATCACTCTCAATAAATTCAGCAAGCATGATTACCCCGGCACTGAAACCGCGATGAGTTTTGAGAGTGACGTGAGCGTGAATGGCGAAAAGACGTCACAAGTGATTTCAATGAACGAGCCACTGAAAAAAGACGGCTTCACGCTTTATCAAGCCAGCTACGACATGACAGAAGGTCGACCCGTGGCTTCAGTTTTGTCGGTGAATAAAGACCCCGGCCGGCCCGTTAAGTATGCTGGCAGTATAATCATGGCCTTGGGGATTATTCTTTACACCTTGATGAAAGGTCGCATGTCGAGAACGCCACGGGTAGCACCGCAAGGTATCGCGCTGTGAGAAATGTCGTAAAAAATATTGAAGAAAATGCTGTGAGTAAAGCAACGAAGGAAACTGCAAAGAAAATTTTAGCTGCCAGCTTTCTACTCGGTTTTTTCTTGCTGGTAGACGGCGTTAGCGCGCAAGAAACCCCTGCTTATGCCGGTGACCCAAACGAAAAACTGCAAGAACTAGGGCAGAAAATTCGCAACGAAAAATTAGAGGCTTTGCCACTACAAGACCGCGGGCGCATTAAACCGTTTCACACCTTTGCCCGTGAAAACAATCTTTTTCTCACTGGCAAATACAGTTGGGGTGGCCTCGACCCTGTGCAGTTTTATCTTGCGCTGGTCTTGCACCCGTCCCCGCAGAAACTTGAAATTATCAACATTCGCGATGTGCCTTTGCGCAAAGAATTAGGTTTCGATTCTCAGCGCCGTTATTTCTCGGCCGCAGAGCTTGAACACTCTGATCTTGAAAACATGGTGGCCCCTCTGCTTGCTAAAGAAAAAAACAACGCGCGCTCGCTCGAGCCGCACGAGAAATCGGTGATCGAAGTTTACAATCAGTTGTGGCTGCTTAAAGAGATCCACTCAGCGCGACAGTGGTTACATGCTTTGAATTTGGCGCAGCTCACAGATGAATCTTTTCACGTTACAAGCCCAGCTGTTGATGCTGCCAATCAGTATCTTGAAACTCTGAATAACGAAGATCACCTCATGCAAGTGGTGAAGGCGCAAGCGGTGCCGGCTCTTTTTCAAAAACAAATTCACAACGTCGATCTCGAAGTTTTATACAATAAGAGTCATATCTTTTTCATCACGGCAGTTTTATTTTTGCTTCTCGGCGCGAGCCTGTTTTACGCGCCGGTGCAAGTCCAACTCATGCAGAAAAAATTCGCGTGGCTGTTGGCGCTCCCATTCGTCACGCTGCTTGGGGGTTTTGCTCTGCGCACCGGGCTGACAGGCTTTGCGCCGGTCACGAATATGTACGGTACCATGCTGTGGGTTTCGTTTGGAGTGGCCCTTTTCAGTCTTGTTTTACTTAAACTTTATCGCAATTATCAAATCGTCGGGGCCTTGTGGCTTCTCAGCTCCGCTTTACTCTTTCTCACTGAAAGTTTACCACTTATTTTAAGCCCTGATCTCGACCCGATAGTGGCGGTTTTGCGCAGTAATCTTTGGCTCACTATTCACGTGCTGACCATTGTGATTTCGTATTCGGCGTTTTCGATCACCATGATTTTAGGCAACATAATTCTTGTTCAGTCGATTCTGAAAAGGCGGTACGAAGGCCAAGACATTGAAGACTATGCGCGAGCCATGTACCGCATGACTCAACTCGGAGTTTTTCTTATTTCAGTGGGTATTATTTTAGGTGGAGTGTGGGCGGACTACTCATGGGGACGTTTTTGGGGCTGGGATCC
>JAYUVI010000309.1:0-2594 GCA_043754135.1 Bdellovibrionales bacterium
CTTACCGATGTTTAGGGCGGGGGACCAACGCGCACATGTTATGCCGCGTGAAGGATACAAGGAGGCTGGGTTTAAATACGACATTTCGACGTTATCGCGTTTGAATTTAGTCAAATCCTTGGTGAGACTCTTAGTCCGTTCTTTTGCCGCCGATAGTCGCGTAAAATCTTTTGCCGGATTAAGTGAAAGAGAAGTTGCTGATTTTTACTCAGTGATTCGTGATTTGGGCATTCGCTTGCGTATTGCGGACCCACGCAAATTAACAGCAGGTGCAGGGTATTACCGTGAAGCCAGTATTTTTACTTTTTCTGGCGATGGCGTAACGCCGCTTGAGCAGCCCGACAATTTAGTTTCGTTTCGTGAGTTGAGTGAGCTCGTATTTCTCATGTGGTCGGGTGGGGCAGTTCGAGACACGTTTTACGCTGAAACTATGAAAACATGTCAAGCTGACGACGTTCGTGAAGCACCCAAAGACCCACTGGGTAGACGGAAAATAGACCGAGGTTGTTTCATGCGGCACTTCGCTGAAAATCAGTTCAGCGAGCTGAATAACTTGCCTGGTATGCAAAGTGTGTTGAATGGTTTAAGCGAAAAACCTGAAGCGTTTCAAAACATGGTGAAGAATTTGGAGCGCATTGCCTTCATACCCTGTGAAGATCAAACTTATATTGAAGAAGCGGAACTGGCGACAATGGCCACGGTCATGCATTATCTCGAAGTTATTTTTAGTATTTATGATGTGAACCGCGACGGTGTGCTGAGCGCTCATGAGGTGATGCGGGCTTTTCACCGTTTTTATGGTTTTCTCGACCGCACAGTTTTTGAGTTAAAAAAGGAACGCTACGACGCTGAAACTTTAAAAGCCATTTACATTTACATTGTGCAAAATCTTGAAATGCCTGACGGGGCCGTAGCGGGTGCCAAATTGCTTTGGCTGAAATGGAAATATTTTGACACCAACCCAGACGAGTTTCGGGGTGATTTTTCGGAAATTGCAAAAATCAAATTGCCCGAAGCGAGCTTAGATCGCCCTCAGCTTTTGCAGTTGCTACGGATACTCGTCGAGGCGTCGAAAACTTCTTACAACAACGTGAGTTGTCGCCCTTAATTATATAAACCATCGTTAACTTGATCGCTGTTAGGTGACAAAGGCTGGTCTGAGCCATTGACCAACATGACTCAATAACTGGGATCTCCACGCCGGTCTCAGCCGGGCTCTATTATTTGTTCTGATAATGATTTCATAAGATTTTATTAATACTTATAATGTAAAAAGCACAATATTTTAGTGTGCTCAGCTTCGTTCCAGCCCGGGTTACATCTTTTATTCGATTTCAACATTCTCAGTCGCATAAAAAATAAAACGCATCTACCTAGAGCCACCAAATGCATTTACCAATATTAATTAGCACAACAAATTAAAAGGAGTGTTTAATGGATAAGCCCTTAATAAACAATGATCGCAATCTTTCACTCAATAATTGCCTGCTTGCCACACTCTTTTTTATTTTTAGCACGACCGCACTTGCAACGAACGTCGCTAGCGCACCAAGCCCTAGCGACCCCCCAGCTCTGAAAATCGCCTGCGCCGTCTTAGCCCAAACCGACTGGCGCTCACCCGATGAGTTCCCTTGGGATTTTGACTCGGTTGCGACGGGCCACATGTCTTTTGATTTTTATTTTTCAGCGGAAGAGTTGCAGCAACTTAATAATCGTCAAAAACCCTACATCCTTAAAAAGGCAACTCTATCACCCAAAGATTTGTGTTTGATCTCCGGTAATGAATTGCATGCCAAAGAAGCACTTATTAAAGACGCTAAACTTAAAGACGATCAGCAAGAGGTCCGCCGGCTGGCCAATCTCTGCCCCAGAAGTTACAACGATATTGAACCACATATAAAACAGGTGGTTTTAGAGACAGCTTTAGACACCACACTTGGCACCCCACTATTTGTGATTTCAATGCGGGCGACAGATGAAAACGACAAGTTAATTTCTAGCTCGAGCGACAAAAGCGAAAACTTCGCCGACGTGCCTGAAATTTCAAACACCAAGCGCATTTCACATTTTGGTCGCGAATTTTTTGCCGACCCGGACAGCAAAGCCAAAGATTTTTACTTAGATATGTCTTATAGCTGCAAATTGTTTATGCCTGTTCGCGATAACCCCGCCTCAGGTAGTGATGAGCATTTGGCACCAAACGCTCACGACAAAAAAGACTCTCGCCCAAAAAGCAAACACTACAACCCCAACAAACGAGAGTGGGCGGCGTAGAGGACTTGTTGGTGTGACGCAAGCAGTTTATCGGTTTCGGCCAAGACCTAAATTACTTTTTCGGGGTAAGATCACAACTCCCAAACTGACCGGCGCTCAGATTTGGGAATAAATCAATTCTGCAGATCGCTGCAACCGACGGCCGCATTTTAAGTTTCAAGAGCTTTTTCAATGGTTATAAAAAATGGGGCGAGAGTCGATCTGAGGGACAATTTTACCCCCAATATAGAAAGATACGTTTAAAAAGAGTTGTTTTAGCTATTAGATTCGTCTGTATGAATGGCATGTATAGTGCATTTACTGCTAACGGTGAACAAACA
>JAYUVI010000310.1:0-6299 GCA_043754135.1 Bdellovibrionales bacterium
CACGTGATCGGCTTTAGTTGCGGTCGACTTAATCAGAGCGATGTTTGGGCGCTTTTCGTTGATAGCTCACATGAGGGCTTTGGTGTTGGAAATAAGCTCATGCAATTACTTGAAGAATGGATGTTTGCACAAGGGGTGCAGGTCATCCAGCTCTCTACCGAGCCTCGGACTCGAGCAGAGAGTTTATACCGGCGCAGAGGGTGGATTGAACAACCTAAGCGAGTGGGACAAGACGTGGATTTTCATCTTACCGCTCCCTCTTAACAAGAGTTGCGCTGTATGGGTTTTCGTCAGGAATTATTTATTGTTTTCAACGCCTAGTAAATATAAATCGTTTCCCAGATGATTTTATGTTCCAACTATCTGAAAATGAAAAGGAATCTTTGAGGTCGCAATTTGCGACCTCAAAGATAGGACGTGGCGGCCGGCGATCTTTGCCATTTGCATTTACTGAATATGGAGCGCTTATGGCCGCTAATGTTCTGATCAAACAACTTCTGACTCCGCCCGAGCCAAAGCGGCGCCGTATTGGAATTCGTAACAGCGACGATACTGATTAATTACACTTATTTCCCTGACAAATAAAAATTGCAAATAGACAGACTTTTGAAAACGCGAATCGCCTCAACCGTAGTGTCGGGGCGAAAAGTTAAATCACTAGGCCATCACGACCGGATCTCTCCGCATAAAACCCGCGGCAAATACGCGCCCCCCCCGCAAATACAAATAAAGTATTCCCCTCGACAAACGTCACGTTTTGAAACGTCTCAAAATGGTTATTTGGCATGCTTGATGCTACCTTATAGCGTGTAAGCGCTTATTGTTTCTTTAAGCTTTAGGGGATGTCTAAATTTATGAAATCGAAAACTTATTATACAATTACTGCAGCGGCCCTTTGTCTCACTTTGATAAGCCTTTTTAATGCTTGTTCTTCAAAAACCACTTCCCCTGGTAAGGATCGTGCTCCGGCAGGTGGGACTGATTATCAATATAGTCGCATAAGTCCCTTTGGTGGTTTTGTTTCGAGCGTGGCTTATCGACCCGGTGTCGCCGGTGAAATTTGGGCTTCGGGTGACGACACGAGCGGTCTCTTTCGCAGTCAAAATGGTGGCAACAATTGGTCGACGATCAGGTCGGCTCCATTAGATCAATCTACTTATGCACTCACTTTTGACCCGAATAACAGTCAAATTATCTATGCCCCGAATCACTTCGGCCGGGGTTTATTGAAAAGCATAAATGGCGGCTCAACGTGGCAAGTTCACACGACTGGGTTACCGGCCGACAACAACGCAAACGAGCGTATTTATGACATGGCTCTCGACCCCAATGCCACGCAAAATGTTTATATGGCCCTCGAAGGTGGTCTGTATAAATCGACAAACAGTGGACAAAGCTTTTCACAAATTTCGAATGCAGCTTTCACCGCCAATTCAGACACAAGTTTTCATTCTGTAAAAATACAAAAAGTTGACGGCACCCACACACAAATATTTTTAGGGAGTGCACAGGGGCGCGTATATAAGAGTACAAATAATGGCACGACTTGGACTGAACTCACGGCCGGCGCCTATGTTCGTGACCCCAGTCCGCCCACTATTACGTATTACCCGGTCACTGACATAGCCATTACTAAAAGTGCGCTTTACGTGGCCTTTGCTGAAGGCACGATCATAAAAACCACGACCTATGCTTTGAATTCTTTTTCTTACGTGAACAACTCCACTTCGGGCGCCATCATTGAGGGCAATAACGACATGTGGACAAAAATCGCCGCCGTATCTGGCGCTAACACCAATTCAGATCAACTTTACATTGGCTCTGTTTACAAAGTCGGCAGTACAAAATGGGGCTTCTTTTACAGCGGCGACGGTGGCGCGACACTGCAAAAACGAATGACCGGGCTTGATAACAGTTCGGCTTTTTCTATTGCCGTAAACCCAACAAATTCGAGTGAAGTGATCATGGGCACGATCAACAATGGTATTTTCAGATCGCCCAATAAAGGTGTGAACTGGGTCGCGATCAGCCAAGGTATTCAAGCCACCTCGTCTCTCGCTTTTGCTGAAGACCCAACTGATGCCGACCACCTGCTCTTCAGCTCGACAGCCGGTCTTGATGGCACTTCGAAGCTTTACGAATCAACAACCAAAGGGACGTCGTGGAGTATTGTGAATTTTTTTAGCGATAAAAGTGTTCGCTCACTTCTCTACCCTTCAAGCAATGCCAATGTGATCGTCGCGGGTACGCAGTTTCGAGGAATTTATAAAACTACCACGGGAGTGAATGGCACTTGGGCGCAAGTGAGCACCGCGAATACGATTATAAGCTCTATGCAAAAAGACAATGTGAATTCTAATATTTTATATGCTTCGGCTTTTGAGCCTCAAAATAACGCCGATCGCGGCACATATGTCTCAACCAATGCAGGCACTAGTTGGGTGCGAAGGTTAGCCTTCCCAGTAGCAGATGTCGCCACTCATCCCACAGTCAGTGGCGTCGCTGTCGCCGTAACGGGCAATGTTGTGGCTACTGCAGATAGTTTTACCACCTCAGCGTTCATTGCCCCGACGGTGCCGGCCGGGGAGATTTTCTTTTCTGTGGCTTTTATACCGGGCACTTCGACTTTGCTTGTCGGCTCTTCAGCTGGCAAAATTTATAAGACGACAAATTTTAATGCGTCAGGCGCGGGTGTGACTTGGCAAACAATTACGTTGCCCATAACAGATGTGGTCGTTAAGCAGATCATCGTGGTTGATGCGCAAACATGGTATGTGAGCGCATTTCAAGCCGACATCCACGTGAAGGCCACTTCGACACCGGGTATTCTTCGCACCACAGATGGTGGCGCCACTTGGGAGTTTTTGAATTCAGGTTTGTCGCCTAGTCGCCTAGTGGTTCAAGTCTACCCGAGCTTACACCAAGCGAATCAGTTTTTTCTGGGTATGTGGGGCGCGGGCTTCTTGTCGTTTCTTTTTTAAAGGTTAAACCGAAACATCAATCCGTGTGGCGCGCCGACTGCGGTCGGGAAAAGGCATCAGCTGAAACGCCAGCGGATTTATGGCTGTGACCTTTACTAAAACTTTTTCGTTGATTGCTAGAGCTTTTAGGCTCTCATTACGCACGCGGGTCAGGTCGCCTTGAAAACTGACAATAAATTCAGACGGGCTGATCGTTTCAACGATTTGTGCCCACACATGATCGTCGATTTTAAGTTTGTTGAGGGTGAATTTCATTTTTCACTCCTGAGAGGCACTTGAAGTGCGCGACTGACGGCCGCAGGTCACGTGCGCCTGTAGTTTACAAACGTGGCTTGTTTACAAACACCCGCGGGAATTCAACTTTGCGAATGACGTCTTTGGCGTTTTTCAAAATCGCGCTGGCTTGCGTTTCTACTTTTTGTACGCCGTGCTGCATACCTTGACCCACTCTTTGCACGCCTTGCTGTACGCCCTGACCCATTTTTTGTACGCCTTGACCAATTTTCTTTTCGATCATTTGTACGTTCTGTTCGATTTTTTGAACGCGTTCGGCTTCGCGGCGCTCGATTTCTTCTTGATCACGTACCGATTGTCTAAAATTTTCTTCAACCCTTTGCAGTGAGCTTAAATCGGTTCTTGCTCCGTGAAAAACTCTTTCGACCATCTTGGCTTCGAGCTCTTGACGATGTGCACCCTTAGGCTTGGCCCATTCAGGTAACAATGACGGGTCGAATGTCAGCTCCTCGCGATTTACTTTGCTAATAAATTCGACTTCACTTCGCGGTAACTCCACTTGCGCGAGAATTTCGTCCACCGATAAACCATCGTGCGCTAATTTCGCCGCTAAAACGTATTTCGATTGTTGATTTCGCTCAATGATCTCTTCGTGAGGGATTTTATCTTGAAAAATCTCAGCCACTTCAAGACTCTTGCGCATTGAATGTTCGATTCTAACCGTGAGCTCTTCGGCCTGTAGCATTTTTGTCTGCAACATTTTCGACCGCTCATCGAGGATGCGCATCAACTGCTGCACTTGATTGTCAGTACGATCAGATAAATCTTCAATAACGGCAATTTTACTTTGCAAGAGTTGGAGCCCGCGACTTAAACGCGGGTCTTCTTTTGGTGGTCGCAACATACGAATCCACATAATCGCAATGGCAAGCACAACAAAAATATTAAATACGATAGTAGAAAGTAATCCGACAGTCATACTCACATTTTAAGCTGAGCAGCGTAAGAGAACAACGCGACCTTAGTCCAAACTGATAGCCGCCCGAACTCCGCAACCGCCAACAGAATCTACTGCAAGCCAGCCGCAAAGTTTTTAATACGCTCAAAAGCCTGAGTCATGCGCTCAAGTTTCAAAGCAAAACTCAGGCGCACATACCCATCTAAACCAAATTCATTGCCTGGCACAACGGCCACCTTTTGTGACTCTAAAAGCGCGTTTGAGAAATCACTGGCGCCGGCAATTTTTGCCCCTTGAAACGATTTACCAAGCAAACCACGCACATCAAGCCATACATAAAACGCGCCGTCTGGCGAGGGAGCTTTCAAGCCTGGTATACCCGCAATCATTTTCAGCGCCGCATTCTTACGCGCCACTAATTCTTTCATCGAAGCTCTTAACTCAGGTTCGCCCAATTCGATGGCCGCCAGAGTTGCTTTTTGCGACATCGAAGCGGCCTGACTCACGGACTGCGACTGATAATTATTCATAGCCTTCACCCAGGCCGCTGGGCCCAAGGCCCAACCTACCCGCCAGCCGGTCATCGAATAAGTTTTTGAAGCGCCATTCATCACGAGAACACGTGGTTTTAATTCAGGCGCCACGTGCAAAATATGCGGAGCCAACTCACCGCTAAAAACTAAACGATTATAAATGTCGTCAGAAAGAATCAAAACTTTGGGGTGATCGCGTAGTACTTGCGCCAGCGCCGCGAGCTCTTCACGTGTATACATCAGACCGGTCGGGTTACTCGGACTGTTTAGAATCAACATTTTAGTTTTGGGAGTAATGTGTTTTTGCAAAATACTCGGTGTGAGTTTGAAATTCACCGACTCATCGCAAACAGGAGTTACCGGCACTCCGCCAGCCAATTCGACCATCACTGGGTAACTCACCCAGTAAGGCGCGGGGATAATAACTTCATCACCTGGGTCAATCGCACATTGAAGCGCTGCAAACAGGGTGAATTTTCCACCGCTCGATACAGTGACATCATCGGCCGCGTAAGTCGTTTTTAAATCACTCGACGTTTGAATCGCGATCGCCTTGCGCAATTCCGGTATGCCATTTGAAGGCGTGTATTTTGAAAAACCATCTTGAATCGCTTTTATACCAGCGGCTTTCGCGCACTCGAAGGTGTCCCAATCCGGCTCACCCACTGAAAGAGAAATCACATCGTGGCCTTGAGCCGCCATTTCTTTTGCTTTAGCCGCAAGCGCGAGAGTGGGCGATGGCTTCAAGTTTAACGCACGTTTTGAGATCACAACTTACCTCTTAGATTTAGTTTTCGCACCATACAACCGCTTTAGAGATTTAGCTACATTTGCTGGCACAAAAACTGAAGTGTCGCCACCCAAACTGGCGACTTCACGAACGAGCGATGACGAAATAAAAGTGTACTTGGGCTCAGCCATGACAAAAATCGTTTCTACCTTCGGGTTTAGCTGCTTGTTAGCGTCAGCTAATGAGTATTCGTGGTCCCAATCTGAAACTGAACGCACACTTCGCGCGATCAAGTGTATATCTTTTTGACGGGCGACGTTCACTGTCAGATCACGACTAGCCATAACCTCGATCCCTTTGACCTTTTTACCCAAAGCCTCACGTATCATTTGCACTCGCTGTTCGGCGGTGAAAACGTGCTTCTTACGCGAAGACTCGGCTACTAAAACTACAACACCATCAAAGTTTTTTTTAAGTCGATGAATAACGTTAATATGACCTTTCGTAATCGGGTCAAAGCTGCCAGGGTAAAGTACGATTTGTGAACGGGCCATAGGTCACCTCATGCTTTTTTTTGAAAGAACGACGCAGATTTATCACCAAATTCTCGGCGATCCAAGAGCTGAAATTCACCATAGGCGTCGTCAATGCGCTCGTGTCGGCTGGCTTCAATAACGGCGAGTGTACCCGACTGAGACGCGGCTGAGGCGGCGACAGTCTCCATACACTTATGCGCCCACTTTTCGGTAAAAGGGGGGTCGATAAAAATCACATTGAAGGGCTCACCTTTATATTTTTTTAAATATTGAAAAACATCTTCACTCACCAATCGAATGTCTTTAGTGATTTGCAGTTTACTTAAG
>JAYUVI010000311.1:0-2446 GCA_043754135.1 Bdellovibrionales bacterium
ATCGAGTATGCCTGATAAAAAAGTTCCGCTAGCGACCGCAGGTGCCGACAGTAGTTTCGATAAATTTTTTGAGAATGCACCCCAGACTTCGGCAAAAAGTAAAGCCGCAGCCAAACAAGCCGCTCAACCCACAAATAAGCAAACCGCTAAACAACAAGATAGTTTCGATAAATTTTTCGAAGACAAACCAGGTAAACCAACGCCAGTAAAAACCACGTCGGCTACTCCCCCGAAACAAGCCGTCAGCTTCGACAAATTTTTTGAAGAAGGCGCCACTAAAGATAATACAAACACCGCCAATTCCACGAACTCACAAAATCAACCAGCGAAAAAAACTTTAGCGCGCTCGCCGGGCGCGGCTCGCATTGGTGGTATGGTCAGCATGTCAAGTGATTCCGCTGATGTGAAATTCACCCCGACATCAGGTAGTGCAAGAACTGTTTCACTCGACGGTTTTGGTTTCGGCGCCAAGGGTTTATACGATTACCCGATTATGGACATGTTCTGGTTTCGCGCTATGGCCGGTTTTTCAATGTTTAACGTCGGCGGCGTCAATACCTGTGGTGGTGAGTGCACGGTTGAAATGACTTACCTAGCCCTTGAAGCGTGGGGTCGCGTACCTATTTCTCAAATATCGATGTCGCCGTGGGTAGGTGGTGGTGTTCAGCTACTATACCCAGTCACAAAATCTTCGTCGGTGCTTGATGAAGACTCGATCAAAGCTACAAGCCTACTCGCCATCGGTGGCGGGTTAGATATTCGCCTTAGTTCTACATCGTGGTTACCAATTCAAATTGACTACGGTTTCGCTCCATCTTCTGAAACTGTTGAGGCCACTTCGATCGGCATTCGCGCCGGTTACGCTATGAAATTTTAAGGGGTCCAAACATGTTATGTGATCCAACAAGCACTTTTTTTATCACGGCTGCTTTCGCAAGTACTAAAAAGGCAGCATCACCGTAGGCCCTGGATATCGTGGTCATTTTTCCAAAATGCAGTCAACTGCATTTTAGTACACACCAAAATGCACTTGACTGCATTTTGGATCATAGCTAAACTATCCTCATGAACACCCAACAACGTTTAATCGCTCCATTTATTGATGAGTTTTTACCTAAAAAGCTAATCTTACTTTCAGGCCCCCGACAGGTCGGCAAAACTTTTTTGTCAAAAAACTTAAGAAAAAATTATCAATACTTTAATTTCGACTCCCGCGATCAACAGAAATTAATTTTCGAAAAGAGTTGGTTACGGGACCGAAGCCTAGTGATTTTCGATGAAATCCATAAACTTAAGAAGTGGAAGCAGTGGATAAAAGGTATTTACGATACCGAAGATCATCAAAACCAATTTTTACTGACCGGTTCAAGTCGAATGGATACATTTAAAAAAACGGGAGATTCTCTCGCCGGTCGTCACTACTCGGTTCGTTTGCATCCCTTTTCACTCAGGGAGTTGGGGTTGAAAGACGGTCACAGCACTTTCAATGAAATGCTGAAACTGGGAAGCTTTCCAGAGCCATTTCTTTCTGGGTCCGAACGCAAAGCGGCTCTTTGGCGAAAATCTTATCTAGATCTAGTGATACGCCAGGATCTCATTCAACTTGAATCGGTTCGTGATCTTATTAGCATTGAGCGACTTATTGAAGCTCTACGACAAAGAGTGGGACAACAAATCGTATATAAAAACTTGAGTGACGAACTTTCGGTGAGTCCGCACACCGTGAAAAAGTGGATTCAACTTCTTGAAGCATTTTTTGTTATTTTTGTTGTGTACCCTTACACCAAGAAAGTTTTAGATGCGATTAAGAAAGAGCCGAAGATTTACTTCTACGATACCGGTTCTATTGAGAGCGATGAAGGATTTCGTATCGAGAACTTAACGGCTCTACACTTGCTAAAACGCAACCAGTTTCTCGAAGATACCCAAGGCTTGCGAACTCGCCTTTGCTATATTCGAGACAAACGCGGTCGCGAAGTCGATTTTGCTATTGAGGAAAATGGCAAACTCACCCATCTTATTGAAGTCAAAAAATCCGATAATGATTTTAATAAAAACTTGAATTATTTTGCGGAAAAATTGAAACCGACGGAAGCTCTACATCTAGTTTTGGATCTGCAGCGAGAAAAAGATTATCCAGGCCATAAACTTCGATCACTCTGTAAATATCTGGGATCGCTTGAAACTTAATATTTATTCTTCCATCGCGGCCGCATTTCGCGCAAGCTGCTCATCAATAGCCGCTAAGCGCTCTACAAACTGTTGATCTAGCACCGGCGGGTTAGCCATTCGGAGAATCTATACAATATACCTTTACAAGGTATACCTCATCAGGGTATATATTATTCATGTGCGCTGGGGCGCTAAGCCACGGCAAGCCAGTGGGAACTTCATAGAAGAATATGAAACAGGCCCACCGAGGTAATTCTATAGACGAAGCCTCGTA
>JAYUVI010000312.1:0-4025 GCA_043754135.1 Bdellovibrionales bacterium
CAAAGGTTTTACGCTTTCAGATCACGCCGATTGGGATGACCTCGTGCGCACCATTTGCGAAACCGGGGCTCAACGTGTTTATGTGCAACATCGCGGGCACGGCGCTTTGGTGCGACACTTGAATACCCTAGGAATTAAGGCTTACCCTGTGGAGAAATTAGAAAACACCGATCACCCTCAACAAATGACTTTGTGGCTGGACCAACAAACGGCGCCCACTTGAAATGACGAGCCTCATGACAAAAAAAATCATAAAAGTTTCAGTTGGTGAATTCGCTTTACCCGTGCCGAGACGCGGGAGCATTGACGCCCTTTCAGGCTTCGATAATAGCGCCGCTATGGGGCAGCTCATTCACGAACGCATCCAAGCCGAGCGGGCTACTGAATTTGCCGAGTACAGTGCTGAAGTCGCCATTAGCCACGATTTTGAAACTGAAAATTATATTTTTCAAGTGAGCGGGCGCATAGACGGCTTGTATAAAACCTGCGATCGCCGCGGCACTCCACTCATCGAAGAAATCAAATCAACATTTCGTCTCGAAGAATTAAAAAAACGTTTACGCCAAAATGCTGACGAACACCCCTATGCCTTGCAGCTGCGAACTTACGGTTATTTATTTTGGTTACATAATAAAGTGGTGCCGCAATTGCGTTTTCATTTGGTTTCGACTCGCCATTACTCGGCAGTTGAACTGGAAATGGCTTTGCACAAAGACGAATACGAAATTTGGTTGCAAGCCCGCCTCACTGAATTGGACTTCGAGGTGTGCGCCGCTGAAGAACGCGTGGCCCGACGAAAAGTTTTGAGTGAAAAATTAGCCTTCCCCTTTCCCGAGCCCCGCCGAGGTCAGGTTGAACTCATCGAAACTATTGAAAAAGGTATTGAAACTCGACAGCGTTTGCTTGTTCAAGCACCTACGGGTTTGGGCAAAACTGTGGGCGTCCTCTACCCGACGCTGCGAGAATCTCTCTCACGTGGTCAACGCACGATTTATCTGACTCCGAAAAACAGTCAGCATGCAGTGGCTGAAGATGCGTTTGAACGATTTCGCGATGCCGGCGCCAAGGTGAAGGCTCTCACTATGACTGCCAAAAGCAAAATCTGCATGAAAAACGAACCCCTCTGCAACCCAGACTACTGTGAATACGCCAAAGATCACTACACCAAAGTGGCGCAAAATAACTTAGCTGAAGAATTAAATAAAAAACGCAAATTGTCGGCGCGTACTTTTAAAAAAATGGCTGAGACTTATCAAGTTTGCCCTTATGAATTGCAATTTATGGCCGCGCAAAATGTCGACGCGGTGATTTGCGATTACAATTATGCTTTTGCCCCCACGAACATGACCAGCCGACTCGCGAACAGCCAATTTGAAGAAAAAGGCAAACCGAACCTGGTCATAGACGAAGCTCATAACATCCCGTCGCGGGCGATGGATTATTTTTCTCCTGAACTCTCATGCCAAGCGCTCGAGTACATGCGTGAGCATATTGAAAACCTGGCCCCTCGCTTTCGCAATGAAGGGCGCAAACGTTTACAAGAATGCCTCGCCATTGTTAAAGCCTGCTACCCAGCAGACGCCACTGGGCCGCTTAAAATTAACCCGCCAATAGAACTTTTTCTCGACCAAGATAATAATTTGCGCGAATGGCTTTCGCGTTACTTAGAGTCTGACGTCGAAGTGCAGCAGCGTGATGTTGTTCTGCGACTTTGTTTTTACTGGTCAGGCTTCACAGCTTCACTCGCCAATGTGCTCACCAACCCGCGCGATGAATATTTTATTACCTTTCAACCCCATCAAGCTGGCGGCACCATTAAAATTACCTGTTGTGACGCTTCTGAAGCTTTAAAGAGCTGTTACGATGGCTATGAACACGTGGTCGGTTTTTCGGCGACACTTAAACCCTTTCAGTTTTACAGCCAACTTTCGGGTCTTGAATCTGATGCATTAAAAACGGCGGAGTTCTCTTCGCCCTTCCCTAAATCGCGGCGTAAATTAATGATCTTGCCACAGCTGTCGTCAAAGTATTCAGCGCGCGAGCGCAACTACCCGCGTATTGCCGAAGCTATAAATAAAATCGTCGTACTGAAACGGGGCAATTACTTGGCGTTCTTCCCCAGTTTTGATTTTGCCGAGCGCGTGCTTGCGCAATTCTTGGTGCCTGAGGGGTTTAATATATTTAAACAACCGCGGGCTATGAAAGCCGATGATGTGCAAACTTTAATGGAAGATCTCAGAAGACCTAACGGCGCCAACATTATTTTTGCTGTGCAAGGTGGAGTGCTTTCAGAGGGTGTCGACTACCCCGGCGAAATGGTCATTGGCGCATTTGTGGTGGGCACACCTTTGCCGAATTTTAATCTCGAGCGCGAAGAGATGCGCAAATATTACGACAAACAGTACGGCACCGGTTTTGATTACGCTTACACTTACCCCGCCATGGCGAAAGCCGTGCAAGCGGCGGGTCGGGTGATTCGCTCCGAAACTGATCGCGGCATCATCGTGCTGATGGATGACCGCTTTGTGCAACCCAGTTACACCAAGTCGATGCCGCAGGATTGGTTTGATGACAGCGCTTACGAACTCGTACCAAAAAGAATTCTCAATGAGATCGACGAGTTCTGGCGCGAAACTGAAGTGATAGAGTAAGCGAAACTTTCACACCAACTCACCACCGTCCCCAGCGCAAGCTGACCGGGCTTCTGAAAAAAAATCATGGCAGTAAAATTTCTTCACCCCGAAAGAGTTCAAACGCTGCCACTCCCCCACATATGGTTGAGAATATGCGAAACCCCCTATAGATCTCGAGACATCTCTGAGGGGGGATCACATGCAAGCTTTCACCGCGCGCCAATGGGCAGCGCCGTACGCGAATATCTTCATTTTGCTGTTGGCTTTATTTGTTCGGCCAGTGGCCCATGCCGAAATGCCGTGGTGGATGGCCACCGACGCGCAAGTGCAAAATGCCCCGTGCAAAACGCACTCACCTCCGACCGTCGCAGCCATGAAAAACTGGCTTGAACAACAAAGCCAGCAGGAAGACTCTCGCATCAACAAAAATGTTTTAGGCGTTGGGTTTGTTAACGAGAAACAATATTACGTGCAACTGTTTCATGACTTGCATGTACTCACATGGGGTGAGCTGAAAATTCCCCAATACGAGACTCCTTGCCGGCGTTTTTACTGCGCGCTTAAAGATGTTTTTAAGAGTGAAAAAATCGGTGTGCAAACAGCCTATATATTGGCTCGTTATGGCATCAACGCCAATCCGAATGTGCAATCCATTTCTGACGTTAGTCAAGAATGGGCCCCCTACATTATCAATTGGTCAGAAGACGAACTTGATTTGGTTTTGATGACTTTGGCTGACCTGCCACAGACGCGCACCATATTAGAATACGGCCAACAAATAAAACGCGTGAACAGCAAGGGCGATGCCAGCGGTCGTGTCATCGCAAATTCGCTCATTTACGTTTTTAACCCGTGGCTCGATCAGCCTTACTATATGAAACAGTACGTATTGTTTCATGAGCTCGGTCATAATTTTGATTACTTTTTGAAGCTGGCGCAAAATGGCTGGCGCGAGATATTCCGAAGACAAGGGAGTATGTCGCAATACGGGCAAACGAACACCACCGAAGATATTGCTGAGTCTGTCGCCGGCTACCGTTACAACGCCTCACAACTGAAGCAGTTCTCTGCAGTGAAATATCAGATCCTCAAGGACAAAGTTTTTGATGGAGTCGAATACTTATCGCGCAACACTTGCATTCAGCCTTCGCGCACTCAAGAGGCATCGCAACAAGCGCTGCAACTCTTTGCGCAAAATGAAAGAGCTATACAAGCTGAGCTGTACACTCAAGAGGCAGCTCACTCTGTGGCGCTGAAACTAGTTGAAGAGTGCGGCGAATTATTTTTGTCGCAAAATATCGACAGCGGGGACTTCGCTTACAGACGTTGCGTGAACCAAAACACTCGCAGATTTGTGTATGAGCACTTGACAGCGTCGGGTCGCCTCAGTTT
>JAYUVI010000313.1:0-3000 GCA_043754135.1 Bdellovibrionales bacterium
GCTGCTTTCGCCTGACCTGCAGACCCCAGTAACTTTTCAACGTCGCGAGAAAATGCCAGCATATCTTGCGCATTTGGTAAAATAGGTACCCGCACTTTGGAGTCGTGTGTATCAATGCCCGCCAAACCTTTTTGCAATTCATAACCGGCAAATTCAATTGCGCCAGCCTCAGCATATTTCAGTGACAAACGCGTGTTGCGTGGCGAGTGAGTATGCAAAACCGCTTTTGCTGAAGGAACCATCTTATAAATCGTTGTGTGAATCAAAGTTTCGGCTGACGGTTTTACGCCACTCATCGCTGCAGCCGCTGACGCAGCAACAGAGGCGCCTACGGTTGGCAACATCTCACCAGTTGGGCTAACTTCAATAACGTCGCTCGAGCCAAAGGTGTGTTTATCCATCCCACTGCGAGTAATGGCGATACGCTGCGAGTTCAACTTCACTGAATAATTTGAACTCGTCGCTGGTGACCAGCCTTGCGCCGCCAAAAAACGACCGGTGGTCACGATCTGCTCAGCTGCTTCTTTCAAAGTGAGGTCTAACTGCAAGCGCACGGGCGAGCCTGAATAGTTGGCAACCCAACCCTCTTTGCTCGTAAAATAGCGAACCGCTTTAATGCGACGGTGTTCATCGAGAATGAACCAATGTTCGGTTTCGGCGGGCACACGAATATACTCTTCAGCCTGTACAGTGAGCATGGCTTGCTGGCCATTGGGCATACAAAATCCAAAAATACCTGAACCGTCGATAATGTAGCGAACCTCGTCATCTGAATGGCGGTGACACTTATCAAAAATTTTAAGCATGTCGCCTAAGTTCGGCGTTTGCGAATGCAACACTACTAAATCGCGCGTCTGGTAACCGTATTTGCCTTTTTGTTCTTCAAAGCGGTTGTCGAGGGCTTTGAGCAATTCATCTTTTTGGCTGTCATTCAGTACATCGCTTTTTAAAAGCGCACCGACTTTTTCAGTTTTCTCAATAGGCCAATGCGAAAGTTCGATGTGGAGGGGTTGCAGCTCACGACAAATATCTTTTAAATCGGTGAAGGTGCGACCATCTTCAAATTTTAAAAAAGCCATTTTTTAAAACTCCTTGAGCAGCTGCTTTGGCCGCTTGCGAATCGAGCGGCTTGAAACCTGCTCACAATTAGGCGGCTTCAACGCCGCTGATAAATTAACCTTTAAACTGCGCGATGTTTTCGCAAGCTCTGTTTAAAGCTTCGTCATTCACCGCAAAACACAATCGCACATAATTATTGCCGACCGCCGAATTAAAAAATGCACGACCGGGTACCGTGGCCACTTTCGCCTCGATTAAAAATTTCATTGCAAAAGCTTTTGAGTCGTTCATGCCGAAACGTGAAATATCAGCCAGCACATAGTAAGCGCCTTGGGGCAAAATAGGGCTCATGCCCACTTTCTCAAGTACTTCGCAAATTTTATCGCGTTTAATTCTAAACTCAGTTTGTAGAGCCAAGAAATATGAACGATCAATTCTAAAACCGGCCACCACTCCATGCTGTAAAGGTGTTGGCGCACACACGTAAAATAAATCGTTAGCCAATTTAATTTTTTCGGCCAGGTGAGCGCGTGCGGCCACATAGCCTAAACGCCAGCCTGTGATCGAAAAAGTTTTCGATAAACCCATCAGAGTCACAGTGCGATCGGCGAGTTCTGGTAAGGCCATCGGCGAAATATGATCGCGACCATCAAAGCGAAAGTACTCATACATCTCGTCAGTGATCACCAAAAGATTAAACTCGTTCGCGATCTTGGCGATTAAACGCAGTTCGTCGGCACTCCACATTTTACCGCTTGGATTGCTCGGCGTGCAGATCACCACTGCGCGAGTGTTGGGCTTGATGCTAGCCCGAATAGACGCTTCGTCGAGATCTAGGTTTTTCGAAGTCATGGGCACGTAGTGAGGCTCAAGCTCAGCGAGCAAAGCGGTGTTTACATGGTATCCATAAAACGGTTCAAACATTAAAATGCCATCGCCCGGGTTCAAAAGCGCCATTAAGGTGGCCGCATAACCACCAGTCGCGCCACTAGTGATGACGATTTCATTGTCTGGATTCACGTTAATTTGATTCTCGCGTTTTAATTTTTCCGCAATCACTTTACGCAAAGGCGCAATGCCTTCAGCCGGTGAGTAAACACACTTGGTATCTTCTTCTAAGGCAATCTGCGCCGCACGTACGATTTCAGTGGGAGTGGGCAGTTCACACAGGCCCTGACCTAAATTGATTCCACCGTGTTTAATGCACTCCATAGTCATGGCGCGGATGTCAGATTGAACGAGATTAGAAATACGTTTTGAGCCGGCTGTTTGTGTGGTCATCGAAGTTCTCCTTTTGCGTGAGACAGTCCTACCATTCGCGTGGCACGACGACAAATGAGAATTACATCATCTTTAGCAATTTCGCGATTGAAAGCATCTCAATTTAAGCGCCGGGATTTGACCTTGAAGACTTTTGCATTTCGAGACGAATAATATGCGCCAACTCGCTCGTCACTTGCGCGACGGGGTGCGAACTCATGCGGCTACCGTAGCTGCCAGCTAACAGCAAAACTTGCAGCCAAAACTCGACATTTTTGAAGGCGCCTTCGCCAAAGCCGGCGTATGTGGCACTCCATGTTCTCACAAACTCGATTGCTGTTGTTTGTATTTCAACGCGAATCTTATTTACTGAACGGCCCATAAGCATCATCACGATCATAGGTAAAATGAGACCAAATAATAAAGTGCAGAAGCCAGTCATGATTAATAAACGAGTGGTGTCGTTGTAGCTTGACAGTTGCGCTTTCATGGCTTGCCATTCGTTTTGCTTCATAGTGTGCAACTGTTCGTATAAGCCGCGAAACATGGTTTTGTTCTCTTGGCTGGCGATAAAGAAAGTGAATTCGTCGTTTAACTTCACATTTTTTAACTCTTGCACCAAACTTTTCAGCTCTTGCCAGCGGCCGAGCAGCGTGAGCACGCGACGTTCATCTTCGCGCG
>JAYUVI010000314.1:0-4481 GCA_043754135.1 Bdellovibrionales bacterium
ATAGAGTCGGGTAAGTCTAATTTTTTAAACGCAGCTGTAGTGAGAGGCAGTTTACGTGATGTACGCTCGGGGTCGAGCGAGTACCGAGCAAAAGCCTCAGCGGTAAACTCGGTTTGAGTTTGAAAATACGAACCAAGATACTGGCTTTCGGCTTCAAAGGCTTTTACAAAATTCGGATTCGTAACATGTAACGGCTCATCGCCGTCACTCATAATCACGAGATCAATTGCATGTCCGATCTCATGCATAAGCGTGCCAATATCAAGTGTGACCTGCCCATCGCGCATAATTGAACGAAGCAAAATACGCCGGCCCGTAGGGCCTGTCACATGCACACCCTCAGCATTATCAAACACAACTCCGCCCCCACTGCGACGAGCTCGCTTGTCTTTAGCACCATTGGTGACATTGTTGCGTGCGACGATGATCGAGTACTTGGCTTTAGCTAGTTTTTTAAGAATGCGAATATCAATACAAGCCAGCATCTGTTTCAACAGCTGTAAATCGGCCTCACCGCCAATTTTGCCCAATTGAGCAAGCTTGTCGATAATTTTTTCTACATCGTCGGTCGTTTCAATTACAGACGGGAATTGCGGTCGAATAATCGCTTCGCCAAAAGCCAAATCGGGTTTTTGTTGAGTCACCCATGCTTCGTGCGAAGCGTCTTGCGCGACTTCTTCAATCAATAAACGGGTCGCATTGCCGATTTCGCGCAAGTGTTCGGGCAGAGATATGTTTAAGTCTTTAACGGCTTGAGGCAAAACCGACGCTAAGACGTTTCTCACCAATTCAGTGAAACCGGTGCTCTGTAATTTCGCCCAAGCTTTATTGGCCTCTGCGAGAACATAAGAATAAACTCGCGCAAAAAAATCGCTAAAATGTTTCACGAGCTCGGTGAGTTCAGATGAGTTTTGAGATTTTTCGGCCTCGCGAATTTCATTCGCACTCGTATAGACATGCGGTGGCGCATTCTGAACAGTGTCCGCGATCCATTGGGCATAAAATTCGGGCTTGGACCACTTACCATAAATATCGAGAATTTCGCTTTTCGAAGTCGGGTATTGTTGAGAAAGCTCCTTTTTAAAATGAGCGAGAAATACGGGCATCTGACTCTCAAGCGTTTGAGTCAAAGTCTCTTCGTAAGACGAACCGTCGGGCGCGTTGTATCGTTTATTGCGCGCGTCGGTTTCGACTGTTTTTAAAAACTCTATTCGAAGTCGATCGGCTAAACCGAGCAAGTTCGTCAAATCGCGATTCTGACTGTCTCTGGCCTTGTTGTGAGCACCAATACGGTCTTGCCAAACCGTGAGGGGTTCATTTTGGTAAGCAGTTGTGGCCATGGGTAAATCTAAAACCTGCGCTACAGCAATGGCTTGAGCGCCTACGCTCAAGTCAGAAGTCATACGAAATTGTTCTTTAAGAAGAAAATAGCGAGCCAACCCCTGTTGTTCAGCTGTCAAATGGGCGAGAATCTGTACCGGCTGCTCGGCTAAACGTCGTTTGAGACTATCACGAAAATGTAACGCCCCCTGTTCTCGTAGGACTGACATCTCCAGAGGGTTCCACTTCGTTTGACCGCTCTTGCGCAGTTTAAATACATCGTCATGAACAATAAGGCCTTCTAAGCCCGCCCCTAAGGTGAAGACGCGGTCTTCTTCGGGCAGCTCTAGAAGAGTTCGAGTTCGACGAATTTGGCCCTTCTTAAGATAGTGCAAATCTGAAGGCGAAAACGGCGGCAAAACCGGTATGTGCACTAACGGCAAATCAATCCCGATTTTAATACCAAAATGTTCAAATATTTTTGTGGCGGTACTCTCACTTACAACGGCAACGCAGGGGTCAACCTCTTCAGCCAGCACACCCTGAGAAAATGTGAAAATCGACAGCCAAGAAAAAGTAAGAATAGCGAATAAGTGGCCTCGAGAATTAATAGTCATTTTATTTCGCATCGTTAGCCTCTAAAATTTCTGCCAATTCACCAAGCGCATCTTGAAATGCGACCAGCCCTACATGATTTAAGTAAAGCCAGGTGTGGTTGTAGTAGTGAAGGACTATTTTAAGAGGCGTCCAGGGCCCTTTATCAACCCAAACACTATCATAATCTTGGGGATCAAAACGAAAGGAGTGCGATCCTTTTATTACGGCATTGACGTCGGCACCCGCTAAGATCAACTCGATAATCGCCTCTTTCGAGTAGCTTGATTTTGGTGCGCAAAAAGCATCAATAGCGTTAGAAAGCGCGGTCTCACCGTTGCGGGTTTTCAGTCTGACATTCATTCGACCATCGGCCAAAAGCATTTTGAGAATCACGGCGTCAGCATGCCGTGCAGAATAAATAAGTGCTAGCGAGTTCATCGATTTATCAGAGCTATCGTCGCCCACTATATCTTCGCCGTCATCATCAGTCCGTTCATCGTCGGAGTCATTTTTTGTGGTCTTAGGTGATCGACTCGGGTCCACTTTATATTTTTCAAGGAGAATTTTTGCAGCTGGCACATTGTTGTGCAGAGCCGCTGTCTCTACCGGATAGAGCTTACCCTTGCGGGCAGCCAGATTTGGGTTGAGTTCAAGTATTCTCTCAAAAAATACCGTTTGTTTATTGGCGATGGTTTGCGCCAACATTTCAGCGGTGATTTTTGACGCCAGTTCGGGATGCTGTTGAATTGCGGCTTCAAAAATCGCGAAACGATTGGCGGCAATCGTCAGCCCCAAGTCTTTGATAGAAAATGGCTTCCCCAACTCCAACAATTTTAAAGTCACCGTATCATCTTGAAAAGCGAGAGCCTCTTTAAAAGTCATCGATTGACCCTGAGCTATGAGCCCTGTAGCCACACTAGTCGCATTATGTGTCTCAATCAAATCTTGAGCAGGTGCTACTGCACCATTTTCTATAAGAAAAAGTGCTATAGCCTTCGAAAAATTCGAAGCTTCAGCTAAGTAATTTTGGTTTTTCCAGCCCGCATCGAGATCCAACTGTTTGCAAAAGCTCGAAATGCCAGACTGACCAGAACATGCTTGCTCTGATTTAAGGCTCATTAGGAGCAGACCGCGAACCACTAAATATTCACGCTCCTTTATGGCTTTCATCAAAGCCCCTTGTATGCCGAGCATGTTGGTGCGCGCATAGTTATACGCTTTTTCAATATCTCTTCTGTCTGCAGCTAAAATTTTATCACCATTGATGGGTCTAATCGCCACATCTGGCTCTTGCGACTTCAAAAAAAGAATCTGTAGATCTATGGCTTCTTCAAGATCGGCTTTATCAAAACCGAGTGAGTCGAGTGCCTGCGTGAAGAGTTTCTGGTAGCGTTTACTTGTTGAGTTACGAAGCGACATTCGCGCTAGTTGCTCAATAAGTGACTTCTCATCAGTTAATGGGCCTATGCAATCTGCTGGGGCCATCGCCCCCGCATCTTCGGCGCTGGCCCTGACAAGCATAGGAGCTATCGTTAGAATGACCGTTAAAAAAATCAGAAATCTATTCATTTTGGCCTCACAGATTCGGCGCCATTGTCGCGCAATATTTGTTTGAGATTCAACAAAGACTCTTGCCTCTTGCTCTTTTGGGAGTCGGTAAAGTCAACGCTCATGTGGTCTAGGTAATAATCGAGAATTCTGAGAGGGGTCCATTTACCCTTCACTATTGTTACCTCTTGGCGCAGCAAAGGGTGCAGATGAAATAATTGCTCTCTTCTCGTCACTGCGTTCACATCAACGCCCGCGAGTAAGATATAAGTGATAGCCTCGATGGAATACTTCGAATTAAGGGCACAGAATTCATGCACCGCCAAGTGCAAAGCATTCGTGCCATTTTTGGTGGTTTGATATCGGTCTACTCGTTTATCTCGGAGCAACAATTTCAGAATTATAGCATCCGAATGCTTGACTGAAAAAAACAGTGCCCAAGTAGTGTGGTTGCCGCTTCTGCCACTGATTGAATAGCTTGGGTCAACATTATATTTTTCAAGTAAAACCTGAAATGCCTCAATATTGTTGACCTGCGAAGCCACCTCGATCGGGAATAACGAATCAAGGCCACTGATCTCAGTGGCCAGACCAGGCTTGACCTCTAAAATTTTGTTAAAGAAATCCATTTGATGACTTCTAATAGTAGTAGCCAAAAAATCTGGAGTGAGTTTTTGAGATAAATCAGGATCCGCTTCTAACATCGCTAAAAAAACCGCGTAGCGATTTTCTTTTAGGGCTGACTCCAACTGGTCTATCGTAATGTGTAATTTACCCCCCATGCCTAAATCATCAACGCCTGAAGTCGGGCGCATTTTCAAGAGCGCGAGCGCCACACGCTCATCTTGAAATAGCAAGGCCTCAGAAAAATTTGGCGCGTGCCCTTTTTCCATTAATGCCAGCACAATATCAGCACCGAGTGGCGTGCTAGCCAACTCGGCAAATGGAGCCGTCGCACCGTTTGCGACTAAAAAAAGGGCGATCGGTAAAGACGTACGCGCAGACTCAATTAAAAA
>JAYUVI010000315.1:0-7011 GCA_043754135.1 Bdellovibrionales bacterium
AAAGCCATTGAGCCCATTTTGCTCGTGATGGTTTTTGGCATGGTTCTCGTACTAGCGTTAGCGGTATTTCTGCCATTATGGAAGATGAACACTTTAATGAAAAGATAGGACAAGTATTTTAATTTTGTGAAAATATTTAAAGACACAGTTTCATGGCGCAATCTTGTTACCGCAAAAACCATTTCGCGATGGCCAGATGAAATTGTTTTGTTAGGCGCAGAAGATTTAGGTGCAATTGAAGGTGTGCCACCATCTCATTGCATCGCGGTCACTGATAAAATGTCGTCCACAGATATGGTTGCGCTTGTGAAAAATACAGGCGTATCGCACATTTTGCAAACGACGCATCCCAGATTTGACCATGCCGTCAATCTCGCTTGCTCGATGATCCACACCCCCATTGAAATAATGAATTCTCCGGTTGAACATTTCTTTGCCCAGCGAAATGTTCAACCTTCACAAGTTAAGATCGAAGTTTTTCCTATTGTTTTTTCGAAAGACCGGCAAGCGACTCTTAAAGAGCTTTCGGCTTACCTCGAAACCATTGATCGAACACGAACGATCAGGACATCTGTCATTTCAATTGCTGATGAGCTTTTTACGAATGCTTTGTACAACGCTCCCACTGACAAAGCAAAAAATAAGCTGTACGAAAAAATTGAGCGAACGACCCCCGTCACCATGGATCCCGCTCATCAAGCTCGCCTTGTGATCGCGTCAGACGACCATGTGTTGCTTATTTACAGCGAAGATTCGTACGGGTCGATTGTTCCTGAAACTGTAATTGATCGTCTCGACCAATGTCATAAGCATGGGGTTGAGTCGATTATAAATTTTAACAATGGCGGGGCTGGTATCGGTTGTTACATGATGATGGCCCAGACCAATTCGTTTCTACTTTCAGTTCAACCCGGGGTGAAAAGTGTAGTGGGTGGTATTTTGCTATTGGGTCTTCCGGCTCGACTGGTTGTCAGTATACCTAAAAATCTGCACATGATTCGCATGGGGCAGACTTAGGACCAATCTCTGTTCCAGAGTCCAGTACTCCCTCAATTGAAAGTCCGCATTTTCCGATAATAAAGGGAATGTTGTGTTGAGGAGATCTTGACATGTTTAGCCGGTATTTTAATTTAATAGAAAATCCATTTGGCGAAACTTCGTCTGAGCGCTGCTTTTTTTCAAGCCCCACGCATCTTTACGCAATTCAAACGGCGGCTTCTGCAATAGAAAATAAAAAAGGGCTTGTTTTAATTACCGGTGAAGTGGGTTCTGGCAAAACACTTTTGAGTAAAATTACGAATTCAATTTTAGAGCGCGCGGGAGCACAAACGGCCTATATTCAACAGCCCATACTTGGCGGCGTAAAAATACTCACACAGATCGCGGACGAATTTGGTATTGAACGTAAGGCCGAAGCACGCACGCAATCTGATTTGGAACTCATTTGTCTCAACGAGCATTTAATTAAAAACGTCGCAGAGGGCAAAACCAATGTTTTATTGATCGATGAAGCCCACAAGCTGTCTTTTGATTCGCTTGAAATTATTCGCCTATTAGCCAACATTGAAACTCACGGTCGAAAAATTCTGCAAACGATTCTGTTCGCACAGCCTGAACTGCAAATAAAGTTAGCAACAAATCAGATGCGCCAAATTCAACAGCGAATTACCTCTATGGCCGAAGTGCAACCCTTGTCATTGGCTGAAACCCAGAGCTACATTCGGTTTCGAATCGACTTAGCTGGGGGGTCCAATTTCGTTTGGTTCGAACGCTGCGCCGTCAAAACAATTTTTAAACACAGCCGAGGAATTCCGCGGTTGATTAATTTTTATTGCGAGATTGCTTTGTTGGCTGCTGACGCTCAACTCATTCGATACATCAAAGCGCCGCTTGTTCGTGAGAACCTTAAAAGCCAATTCAACACTGCACACGGCTTCAACCGCTTTATTAAATGGTTTGAGTTATGAGCTCACTGCAGCGCCGATTAGAAGATATTCCTGATCAGCCTTCCCTACGCGTCGCCTTACCCGAGCACTTTGGTAAAGCGTCAACGCCGAAAGCCAAACGCAAAGGGCTGTTGATCATCACACTCTCTGTATTCATCGTCGCCGCTTTAGGAGTGTTAGCTTTTCAAAAATTTAAAAATTCCGTGAAATCAATATCGGTTAAACCTGTTGATTCGCTTGCAGAAAAAATTCAAGAAGGCATTCGCTTTTATGAAAACGGCAACAGCGTCGAGGCATTGAATGTTTTAACAGCACTAGTTTCTGAGCATCCGTCGAATAATGAATTGCTATTAAATCTAGCCGTTGTTCAACTCTCTAATCAAAACTTTAAAACGGCCGAAGAAAATCTGTTGAAGGTGATTAAAAATCAACCTCTGTCGGCCAACGCCCTAGCTAGCCTAGGCGCTTTGTATATGGCCAAAGATGATTTATTGCAGGCTGAAGTGTTTTTGCAAAACGCCCAACAGCTGTCACCGCTCGATGCAAAAATACTGCTCAATTTAGCTATGCTGCGTGAGCGTCAAGGTCGTTGGGTCGATGCTGCTGAAAACTACAAAATATTTTTAGAAAGTGCGAGTGAACTTTCGAAATTGAAAGCCACAATTAAAGAGCGCCTGCGAATTGTGCGATCTCTCGCTCAAAACGAAAAAAATATCGCAAAGGCTGACCATGTTGTTCAGTAAAGCTCTCACCGCGATCGATATGGGTTCGCGCACACTCAAAGGGCTACAACTCGCAAATAAGAATGGCGAAATTTCTGTTAGTAAATATTTCTTCCATGACCTAGCAACTGATAACGAAATTTTTCCGTTAGAAGCTTCAGGTCATCAAATACTAAAAACCTTGGTTGATCAAAATCAGCTAAGTCGCTCAAAGGTAATTACGGCGTTACAAGATAGTGAGATTTTCACTCACGACCTCACCCTGCCGAACATGCCCGACGCTGACCTAAAGTTAGCCATTTACAATGATATCGAAACCCACATGAATTTACCGCGTGAATCGACTTATTTAGATTACATATATTTAGAAAAAGCCGAAAATCATCGCGACTCAAAAAACGTGATTAAAACGTACTGTGCTAAACGCGATTCTGTAACTAAACTCATTGAAAACCTGGCTTACGGCGGGCTCAAGCCAAAATATGTTGATTCAGAAATTTTAGCCCGAGTGGCGATGCTGACCTTCAACAAATATGTCGACGAAGGCAAAAACTACGTCACCATTGAGTTTGGTGAGTCGCACACTTCTGTGGCGCTGATAAGTAACTTCAAAGTTCTGATGAACAGTGTGCTCCCGACAGGGTTCGGTAACCTTAATAAAATTTTATTCGAAACCAGTGGCTTACCTTATTCCGATGGTGAAAAGGTGAAACTGACCTACGACCCCACAGCTGAAGCCGGCGACAGCGAGGTTGACCTCACGTTGATTGACGAGCATTTTCGCCAAACATTCTATAAAGTGCGCCGCCTCGTTGAGGTATTTAAGGTTCAACTTAAGTCGGCATTTATACATTCAGTTTTAATCACTGGCGGTGGCAGTCAGATGATCAATCTAAGTAAAGCTGTTGAAAGCTATTTAGATCTGCCGGTTGAGACCCCGAATCCGTTTCGCCACATTAAATTATATAACGACAAAGACAATCGCAGCGATGAGTTGGCCCGGCTTGCTCCCCACATGGCCTCTGCCGTTGGGCTGGCATTGAGGGACATCGCATGAAACGTGTTGATCGAATCAACCTTATTCCGAAAGACCACAACGCTTCGTTGCTAGCTTCACGAGAAGTTCAAATCGCCGGGCTCTCACTGGTTTTGCTCTTAGTGATTTGCGCACTCACCGCAGCAAAAGCCATTAACGTGTCCCACGCGGGTGAAGAAATTAGCAAAGTGACAGAAGAGTTACAGACGATTAAACGCGAATTGGCAGAGATGAATCTGAATGACAGTGGCAGCAGCCCTCAAGCCAAGTTAGACATAGCCCAAAAGTTATTGGATCAGCAAATTCTCTGGATCGAAATTCTCAAAGAAATTTCATTATTAACAAGTTCAGATGTTTGGCTTGAAGCCTTAAGCAGTAAAGTTGAAAAAGAGCAAATCCTTCTTTCTATCGCGGCTGAAGCTGTTTCGCAGAAATCAATGAGTGAATATGTCGAAAAACTTGAAAGCTCCTATTACTTTAGAAATATTCGATTTAAAAGCTCATCCAATGTCGCTTTCGGCGAAAAGAGCTATTATCAATTTCAGCTTGAAGCCAGCGTGGCGCTCAATACCCGCCGTAAAGGTTCGTCGCTATGAAAACTATGTCCAAACGAGAAAAAATCATGGGTGTGGCCACTTTATTGATTTGTTTGGTCGCGGTTTTTAAATACGGCTACATGCATTTTGCGGCGAAGCAAAATTTATTAAGCGCCCAATTAAGCGCGCTCACTGTAGAACTGCAAACCCTTAAACTGCAGCGCGCCGGTCTAGAGCAAGGCCGACAGCCGGCCTCTGTTGAATCACAATCTGCATTGCAGGCGACCATTCAACTGAACCGCCAGTTTGCGGGAATGGTACGCGAGATCTCAAATAACCTTGAGACGGACAAATTACAAATCCTCAACCTACAAACGGAGCAGTCCGTGGTGGCCAGTGGCTACTATAAGATTTCCTACTTAATGGACACTCAAACCACTTTTCTTGCGATTGGGTCATTTCTTGAAAAATTCGCCCAATCTAAACTGTTAGTTGAAATCAACGCAATTGATTTTAATCGTGATGGCGGCGACTTACGTAGAATACTGGCAAAGATCAAAGTCACTAACTTTGTAGCGCAGGACTGATTGACTATGGGTTATGTAAAAATAATTTTAATGATCTCGGCTTTACAGTTCGGAGTTTTCTCTGTGGCCGAAACGAAGGCCGAACCCGAGACGCTCTCTTATGTGGACGAAAGTTTTTTCTCTACCGGCCCAAAATTGAATTGGGGGCGTGATCCGTTTATAAAAGCACCTGGTTATTCAACAGCCGGAGAAGTAGAGGGTCACCACAAATTGGAAGCCTTAATTTATAGCCCTGATAACCCTCGCGCCATTGTCAACGGTCACATTGTTAAGGTCGGATCAAAAACGGTTGAAGGTTTTGAGGTGCAAAAAATCGGGCCAGATTACGTGGTCATTACTCGCGGCACAAGCATGCAACAATTGACAATCGATGTTCGTAAACCGGCAGATAGCGGAGTCAAAAAATGAAAGCCATTAGAAAATTCAGTTTGATAACACTTCTTACATTAATTTATTTGCCCTCAAATAAATTAATTTATGCCGATCGTCTACCAGCTGCCTACACTGAGAAAAAATTCTCAATTTCATTAGCAGATGTAGAACTTTCTGAACTTCTCAAGTTGATTGCTGAACAAGGCGGGGTCAAGATTGAGGTTGATGACGCCGTCAAAGAGAAAGCCACATATGCTTTTGTTGATTCGACCCTTGAAGACGCCCTCAAACAAATCGCCAAGGATCATAAACTCATCTATTACTCAGACGACGGAGTGATTTATGTCGAAAAGAACGAGAGCGATGGCGATGGCGCTGACAGTGGCAGCAAAGGCTCAGGTGTTTTTTCTATTGCCATTAAGAACGCGAGTGCTAAGACAATTTCAGAAAAACTGCCAAAGTTCTTTCGCACAGGTGAAAGCTTGATTGTCGACGAGTCTACGAATTCACTTATTTTTTACGGCAGCGATTTATCACGCCGCAAGCTTTTGCGCTTTATTGACGTTCTAGATCAAATGCCAGCTCAAATACTAATCGAAGCGCAGATCATCGAAACTTCGAAAAATTTTATTCGTGATATTGGTTTCAAATGGGGTGAGGTTGGCGGAAACATGAAGCTGGGCAATAGTGCCGTTGCGACCGGCAATATCAATGTTCCACCCGCCACTAGCCCGACCTTCACCGCAAAATTTCTGTTGGGCTGGGTAGACAAGAGATCGATCGAAGCCCATGTACTGGCAGCCGAAGATGACGGCAAAGCCAAAATTATCTCGCGCCCCAAGGTGATCACTCTCAACAATCAAGCCGCAACCATCAATAGCGGAATCACTTATCACGTAAAAACGTTGAGTAGCACCCCAAGTGGGTCATCCACAGGGTCAGCGACTGCCGCCGGAGGAGTTCAATCGATTAATGCCGGACTGCAGTTATCTATACTCCCACTCATTGTTGGCAAAGGGCTTATAAGAATGCAGATCAGCGTGGTCAACAGCACCCCAGACGATAGTCTTGCGGTCGATGGTATTCCGGCAATCAATGATAACTCAGCTAACACTTCGATTATTGTTCGCGACGGTAAAACTGCAGTGATCGCAGGTCTTATCAAGAGCACTTTGAGCACGAAATCTTCACGTGTGCCATTTCTGTCGAGCATACCGGTGTTGGGTTGGCTGTTTAAATCGAAACATGACAAAGATTTGAATTCTGAATTGGTTATTTTGATTTCGCCGCAGATTATTTTGCCCGATGAATCTCAAACACCACAAACAGAGGCTCGCTCAGACAGTGGCCTTTAAGACTTCATCTACCGATGTTTTGCCTTCAATAACTCGAAACATTCCATCGACACGCATAGTTTGAAAACCAGACTTAAGCATCATCTCCATAAGGTCATCTGGAGATTTGCTGTTATTTATTTCTTTGCGAATTTGTGAGGTGGGCACGAGCAGTTCGAAAATTGGTTGGCGCCCTTTGTACCCGAAACTTAAACACGCCGGGCAACCCACGGCTTTGTAAATATTGGTTTTAGTTAAATTTGCAAATGCCGGCGAAATGTTAGCGAGCTCTCCCGACTCGAGAGTGACATCTGCCTTGCACTTCGTACAGAGCGTGCGAACCAATCGCTGCGAAAGTACTCCGGCCAGCGCCGATGAGACCATAAATGGTTCGATACCCATATCAATCAAACGAGTTACGGTGTTCACTGAATCATTTGTATGAATGGTACTTATAACTAAATGCCCGGTGAGCGCG
>JAYUVI010000316.1:0-2560 GCA_043754135.1 Bdellovibrionales bacterium
GCTCGGTTTGTAAAAGTGAATTTGAAATAGTCTCTTCGAGGTAACGACCGAGCGTGATCACCTGCACTTGACCTTCATCTGACATAAATTTTCGCGTGATCGAGCGTGCCAGATTTTTTCTTACGTGCTCAGTGAGAGAATCGGTATCTTTATTTTTTACGCCGTCATCGGCCAGGGCTTCGAATATGGTACGCAAATCACGAATCGAAATTTGCTCGCGCAATAAATTTTGAAGAACCTTAACTACAGCCCCTAGTGGCAAAATGCCGGGTATTAATTCTTCAACCACTTTCGGGTACTGCTTCTTCAGGTTTTCGATAAGTGAATCGGCCTCTTGACGCCCGAAAAGCTCATGCGCATGGTTGCGCACCACTTCAGTAATATGCGTGGCCATAACTGTGGGCAAATCGACAACCGTGTAGCCCGCGAGTTCAGCTTCTTCTTTCGATGACTTCGACACCCACATTGCATCGAGACCAAAAGCCGGTTCTTTTGTGGGTAGCCCCTCAATTGTGGCGGTGACATTACCAGGGTCCATGGCGAGTAGTGAGTCCGTGCGCAAATTGCCGCCGCCCACTTTATTGCCCTTGATCATGATGCGATATTCACCGGGGTTCAGCTGCAAATTGTCGCGAATGTGAATACTCGGCACGACGATACCGTAATCTAGAGCAAACTGTTTGCGAATGCTCACAATACGCTCTAGCAAATCACCTGATTGATTGGACTCGACAACATTGATCAAAGCATAGCCCACGTCGAGCTCGATGGTGTCGAGAGGCAGAAGACTTTCGATGTTCTCCTTTTTCGGCTTGAGAGCCTCATCTTCTTTTTGCTTTTTCTCGACCTGAATTTTGTCATCTTCAGAACGATAGATAAACCAAGCAATGCCGCCCATGCTGGCGGCGATTAAAAAGAACGGCGTGCCCGGTAAACCCGGTACAGCACCTAAAAGCCCCATGATACCGGCAGAAATCGCAACAGCCTTCCAGCGCAGGAACAACTGGCGAGTCATGTCTTGGCCCATGTTCTGTTCGCCTGAATTTCGTGTCACCACAATACCGGCAGCAGTTGAAATAATAAGTGCAGGGATTTGCGCCACTAGACCATCACCTATGGTCAACATACTGTAAAATTTTGCGGCTGTACTAATGTCGAGACCGCGCTGGAACATTCCAATAAACAAACCACCGATGAGATTCACAAAGGTGATCAAGATACCCGCAATAGCGTCACCACGTACGAATTTACTCGCACCATCCATCGAACCGTAGAAGTCGGCTTCCATCTCGATCTCTTTACGTCGCGCTCGTGCTTCTTTTTCAGTGATCAACCCTGAGTTCAAGTCGGCATCGATCGACATTTGTTTACCGGGCATAGCATCTAAGGTGAAACGTGCCGCGACTTCAGCCACGCGGCCCGAACCTTTGGTGATCACCACAAAGTTGATCACAACAAGGATCACAAATACCACAAACCCAATAACGTAATTATTGCCGACAACGAATTGACCAAACGCCGAGATCACTTGCCCGACGGCGTGCGGGCCATTGTGACCTTCAGTCAGAATCAAACGTGTTGAAGCCACGTTCAAGGCCAATCGAAAAAGTGTAGTGATCAAAAGCAAGCTTGGGAAGACACTAAACTCAAGTGGCTTCTGCGTGTACAACGAAACTAGTAAAATCAAAATCGATATTGTGATCGAAAGCGTAAGCGAAACATCAAGTAAAACCGGTGGTAGCGGGATCAACATCACCGCCATAATGGCGATCACACCAAGTGCGATGAACAAATCGGTGTTTCTTGTGATCTTCTCAAACCGTTTTAAAAAATGGTATAATTCATTCATCGCTTAAACCGTCCGTTTCTTTTTCAGACGAAAGATGTAAGAAAGAACTTCAGCCACAGCCGTGTAAAGCTCGCGCGGAATGGTATGTCCGATTTTCAATGTTTTATAAATGGTGCGGGCCAATGTTTTGTTTTCAACAATGGGTATATTGTGTTCGCGGGCGCGCTTTTTTATTCTTTCGGCGGTTTCGCCTGCGCCTTTGGCAATCACTCGCGGCGCGATCATCTCTTTTGTATATTCCAAAGCCACCGCGATATGGGTCGGGTTTGTAATGATCACGTCGGCTTTTTTAACATCATCCATCATGCGGCGACTCGCGAGCTCGCGTTGCAACTTACGTATACGCGCGCGCACCAAAGGGTCACCTTCGCGAGATTTCACTTCTTCTTTGACCTCTTGTTTGGTCATGCGCATTTTCTTTTCAAGCTCCCAGCGCTGGTAGAGATAATCTCCAGCTGCAAGAACAAACATGAAAAGCCCCACCCAACCAAATAATTTTAAAAAGATCGCGCCGATGTAAATGAGCAACGAATTAACATTGTATTGGGCCAAGTGAGGTACATGTTTTAACTCGCCCGATATCACGAGGTAAACAATGCCTGCTACGAGACTCATTTTAACAATGGCTTTGAAGCCCTCAACCAACGCGTTGAATGTAAAAATTCGTTTAAACCCTTCTACTGGGTTTAATTTTTCGACATCGAATTTTAG
>JAYUVI010000317.1:0-9238 GCA_043754135.1 Bdellovibrionales bacterium
CAAGGCATTATTTTAGATCCGCCTTCGTATGGTCGCGGTCACAAAAATCAGGTGTGGAAAATTGAAGAACATTTAATCCCGTTGTTGCGGGATTTGCGCCAGTTGATGGCCGATGATTTTGCGTTTTTATTGTTATCAGGTCATTCGCCCGGGCACACGGCCATTGCTTTTGAAAATCAATTGCGTCAGGCCTGTCGCGATGTGCGCGGTTCGCTGCATTTCGACTCGGGTGAAATGGTGATCGTCGACCAGCAAGGCCAACCGTTGCCGAGCGGCACCTACAGTTTTATGCGGGTGGATTGATGAGTTTTTCGGTGGTACGGGTGAATTGGCTGGGCTTGTTAAAAATTTTGGTTAAGCCGCACGTTATAGTGGCCAGTTTATGAAGCTGCAAATTGTAAAGCGTCGTGCATTTTCACCGTCTGAGGCTCTGTCAGATCGTCAAATTCAAACGTTAACTGCGAAAGTCTTTCGCCAGTTTATGCGCGCGAACATCGGCAAATCCCGGGCTACAATTGGTCGTCGTCGACAGAAAAATTTAGGTGCGGCCACTGAGCTTACAGTGGTTTTCGTACTCGAAAAAGAAGGTCGCGCCTTGAATAAAAATTTTCGTCGTAAAATCTATGCCACAGATGTTTTAAGTTTCGCGCCGAGTGAAAATGGTTCGCTGGGTGAATTGGTATTTTGCGTGCCGGTTTTACGTCGTCAAGCTCGTGAGCATGGATTATCTTTGCGTGATGAGTTTTTGTATTTATTGATTCACGGTGTTTTGCATTTGCTAGGCTACGACCACGAACGCAGCGCAGGTTCGTCGCGCAGCATGTATCGCGTGCAAGATGCGGTTTTTGCGCGGCTGCGTGAGAAGTGACTGCCGCAGCGGTAGTAACGTGCTCGTAAAATATGCATTCACAAAACCGCCCCCACATTAGCCGTTGCCTTTCCCTCGCACATTTCATAGATTGAATTTCAATATAAACAATCGCGTGATCTTGATTCTTTGTTACGTAACATGATCGCGCCAGTTTAAAGAGGCCAGTCGCACATGTCAGTCGCCACCGAACTTTCAGATGTCAAAAACACCGTGCGCTTGATTGGCGAAAAGGTTGGCGAATTGCGGAGGTATCTTTGACATCGTTCGCAAGCGCAAAAGATTAGAGGAGCTCGAGCTGCAGTCGCAAAACCCGGCCGTGTGGAACGACCACAAAGAGATGCAGAAACTTAATCAAGAAAAAACTCTGCTCGTTAAAGAAACGCAAGACTTCGAGCTGCTCCGTCAACAGTCTGAAGACGCTCAAACCATGATCGAAATGGTGAATGAGTCGCAAGACGAAGATCTGTTTAAAGAACTCAAACAAGAATGCGCGAAGATGGGTAAAATCATCGACGCGCTCGAAATTAAAAGTCTGCTGAGCGGTAAGCTCGATGCCAACAGTACTTATCTTTCGATTAATTCAGGTGCGGGCGGTACCGAGGCGCAAGACTGGGCCGAAATTCTTCTCCGCATGTACACGCGCTATGCTGAACGCCAAGGTTTTGTGTGCGATGTGCTTTCGATCAACTACGGCGAAGAAGCAGGCATAAAATCGGTCACGCTCAATATTCAAGGGCCCTACGCATTCGGCTATCTTAAAGCTGAAAACGGGGTCCACCGTCTCGTGCGCATCAGCCCCTTCGACTCGAATGCGCGCAGGCACACGAGTTTTGCTTCGATCAGCGTGTGGCCCGAAGTCGACGACGACATTGAAGTGGTGATCAAAGATGAAGATCTCAAAATCGACACCTACCGGGCGAGCGGCGCCGGTGGTCAGCACGTGAACAAAACGGACTCCGCCGTGCGCATCACGCATTCGCCTACGGGGATTGTGATCGCTTGCCAAAACCAACGCAGTCAGCACGAAAACCGCGATCGCGCGATGAAAATGTTGAAAGCGGCGCTCTACGAAATCGAACTTAAAAAACTACAAAAAGAAAAAGAAGCCGTCGATGCGCAGAAAAAAGCGAACGAGTGGGGCAGCCAGATTCGCTCGTACGTACTGCACCCTTACCAACTCGTGAAAGACCATCGCACTTTGTGGGAGACCTCGCAAACCAGCCTGATTCTCGACGGCGAATTGAGTGAAGTCATTGAAGCGTATTTGAAATCGCAAGTGAAAGTGAAACCGGCGGAGAGTCATGTTTAAATTCTGGATGGTCTGGCGTTACCTCAAAGACGGCCGCCGCTACTTGAGTGTAACATTTGTTCTGTGTGTGCTCGGTATCGCGCTGGGAGTAGCCGCGCTAGTGGTGTCAATGGCTGTAGTGAGTGGCTACGAAACCACGCTCAGAAAAACCGTGATTAATCTGCAAGGGCATTTGATGGTCATGCAGCACGGGGGAGTGGAAGGCGACATCACCGCCACCGAAGAGAAATTGAAAAGTGTTTTGCCTGACATTGACGTGCTCACTCGATTTGTAATGGTCGATGGCCTCATCGTGCATAAGAAAAAATTGAGCGGCATCGTGCTTGAAGGTGTTGACCCGTCGACAGTTGGGCAAACGCTCAACTTGCAGCACGCGCTGAGCGAAGGCGAAGTGCACTTTAACCCAGGCACAACAGCCATCACTGGTAACCCAACCCCCGGCACTCTGCCGACTGCACTCATTGGCAAGGGTATTGCCAAAAAATTTGGTCTCAAAACAGGTGATGAGTTTAAATTGGTGATCCCCATCACGCGCTCGAAAGCGAACGAGGGCTTTCGGCCGAAAATGCAAAAATTCAAAGTGTCAGGAGTGGTCGACCTCGGCCGTACAGATTTTGATGAGCGTTACATCATCACCGACATTCTTTCAGCGCAAAATTTCAGCGAGGTGCGCGGTCGCATTTCGGGTTGGCGTGTAAAAATGCACGACTATCGACAAGCTTTGCCGGCCGTGAAGATTATCGAGGATCAACTGGGCTATCCGTTTTGGGCGCGTTCGTGGCGAGACACTAACAAGAATCTTTTTCAGGCTGTGCAATATGAGCGAGCCGTAATTTTTGTGATTGTTCTCCTGATGGTCGTGGCGGCTGCATTCAATGTGGCGAGCACGCTTTTTTTAAGTGTGGTGAGGCGTTACCCTCAAATCAGCATCCTTAAAGCGATGGGCGTATCGAACGGCTTTATTCGCCAGCTTTTCACGCGGCAAGGTTTACTCATCGGTCTAATTGGTTCTGTAGTCGGCATCGCTTTGGGATGGGCGTGTTGCCAGTTATTTTTATGGGCCGAAAGTCAGTGGACGCTTTTTCCCGGCGAAGTTTACAAACTCGATCACGTCGATCTTGAAATTCGTCTTTTCGATATGACCCTGATTTTAGTCAGCACCATGGTGATTTGTTACATTTCAACATTGGCACCGGCGTTTCGCGGGTCTAAACTCGCCCCGGTTGAAGGATTAAAATATGAGTGACCCTATCTTGCGTTTGCAAAATGTTAAAAAACACTATGATCGTGAAGGCACACGCCTTGAGGTGCTCAAGGGCATCGACCTTGAAATTTACGAAGGCGAAGCGCTTTGTATACTCGGCGCATCAGGCGCCGGTAAAAGTACACTTTTGCATATTCTGGGCACACTTGATCGCCCTACACTGGGCCAGGTTTTTTTCAAAGGCCAAGATTTAAGTCGCTACGGTGATGACCAACTGGCTCAGTTTCGCAATCGCGAGCTGGGTTTTGTTTTTCAATTCCACCATTTATTGAGTGAATTCACCGCGCTCGAAAATATTTTGCTACCGACACGTATTGCGCAAATGCCTGAAAAAGAGGCAAAAGCACGGGCCATGGAGTTGTTGAAACTCTTGGGTCTTGAAGGACGTAAGGATCATTTTCCGTCAGAGATGAGCGGTGGGGAGCAGCAGCGTGTCGCGGTGGCGCGCGCTTTAATTCAACGTCCCAAAATTCTTTTGGCGGATGAACCTACGGGGAACCTCGACACCGCCAACAGTCAGCACATCCAAGAATTGTTTTTCAATTTCAAATCGCGCTTCGGTTTGACTTTGATTGCTGTGACCCACGATACGAATTTCGCAACACGCTTCCCGCGACGCCTCATGATCAAAGACGGTCATTGGAATTGACATCATATTGGAATCAAGCTAGTCTGCCCGCTTGAATCTTATAAGTATTGAAAACAACTAGGGAATTATTCATTCAGGGAACATGACTTGAAGATGAATTGGGTAGCTGGGCTTCGCGCAACACGAACGCACCTTATGTGGGGATTTCTTTTCGCCTTATTGTTTGCGCGTGCGGCGTTCGCTCAAGAGGTCATTCAGTCGATTGAAGTTCAAGGCCAGAAGAAAATCGAAGAGTCGGCCATTCGTGCAAAGATTCAAACACAAAAAGGTGAGAAGTTAAATCGCGAACGTATTCGTGCTGATATTAAAAGCCTTTTTGATACCGGCTTTTTTTACAACGTTGTTGTCGATAAAAAAATGGCGGGTGGCCAAGCAACTCTCACTTATGTCGTTTATGAAAAACCAACGATTTCTGAAATCAAATTTGAAGGCAATAGCGAAATTGAAGAGGAAGAATTAAGCGAGGCTATTGGGCTAAAGGCCTATGAAATTCTCGACATGTCCAAAGTCAATGCGGCGGTCACAAAAATTGAAAAGCTTTACATCGACAAAGGGTTTTTTCTCGCGCGCATTCGCCCGCAAGTCTCCAACGACACACCCAAAAGTGCCGACAACAAGGAAAACACCGCATCGCTGACATTTCGTATTGTTGAAAATGAAAAAGTAAAAGTGGCGAAGATTCGCTTTTTAGGCAACCGTCAAATGCCGAGCAATAAGTTGAAATCAGTAATGCAGACTCAAGAGGGTGGCTTTTTCAGTTTTATGTCGGGTTCTGGGGCTTACAAACAAGACGTATTCGATCGCGACGTTCAGTTCTTGTATTACCTCGTCTATTACAATGAAGGTTTTATTCAGGCCAAGATTGATCGCCCGCAAGTTTATGTGACTCCCGACAAGAAAAGTATTTACATCACGATTCGCGTTGATGAGGGTGAAAAATTTGATGTGGGTGAAGTCACTTTCACGGGTGATATTCTTTTCTCTGACGCTGAACTTTACGGAGAAGTGAAAACTAAATCGAATGAGCTTTTTGTTTACTCGACCTTGCAAGCGGATTTGGGCACGTTGCAAGCGAAGTATGGTGACTTGGGTTATGCCTACGCCAACATTATTCCGCGTACGCGAGCTCGTGAAAAAGAAAAGTTAGTCGACATTACTTTTGAAATCGATAAGGGCAATAAGGTGCACTTGGGCCGAATTAATATGCTGGGCAACACGAAGACGCGAGATAAAGTGATTCGTCGTGAGATGGAGATTCACGAAGGTGAATTGTACAACGAGACTCGCAAGCGAGAATCGTTAAATAATATTAAACGTCTCGGTTACTTTGAAGAAGTGACTTTTAATACAAAAACTCCACCTGGCCACCCTGATATTATGGATATCGACGTCGCGGTGAAAGAGCGTAACACTGGCACGATTCAGCTCGGTGCTGGTTATAGTAACTTCGGCGGATTCTTGCTCAATGGTCAGATCAACCAAATCAACTTGTTTGGTCGTGGTCAAAAGCTGGGTTTGTCGATCGACTACAGTAGCCGCCAGAAAGTTTTCGATTTGAATTTCACTGAACCTTATTTCATGGACACAGAATGGTCTGTGGGTGGCGATATTTATGTTCGTCAAAGAAAACTCACAGAATATGATGAAGACAAAAAAGGTGTAGGTATATCGATTGGTCACCCGTTAGCTCCGTATTTGAATGGTTCGATCGGTTACAAAATTGACGACACTAAACTGGATCTTGATAGCGACGCGGATGAAGAGCTTTTCCCCGTCGACACGGCTAACGGTATCACTAGCTCAGTGACGGCTTCTTTGGCCTATGACCGACGTGATGACCGCTTTGCCCCAACTGATGGGGCCTACAATAGTATTTCGGTTGAGTATGCTGGAGTGGGTGGAGACCTTGAGTACACCAAGGGATTGGCGAGCGCTCGCTACTACAAGAAAGTTTTTTGGGATGTGGTCTGGCGTAACAATTTAAACTATGGCTTTATCACAGCCGGTCCCGACGGCAAAGATGTGCCGTTCAACCAGTTGTTCTTGCTCGGTGGCGCGAACTCATTACGCGGTTATGATTGGTACACTATTGGTAAACGTAAAGAATCGAACAAAGCGAAGCAGGCTTTGATTGGTAACCCCAACATAAATGAACTTTCGCGCAAGCCATTTGGCGGTACGCAGCAATTGTTTTACAACCTTGAATTTCAATTCCCGCTAATCGCTGAGGCCAAGGTTATGGGCGTGGTTTTCTATGACATCGGTTATGCAGATGACGGTTTTAGTTTCGATGAGTTTCGTAGCAATTGGGGCTTTGGTTTTCGCTGGTTCTCGCCGATTGGTCCTCTCCGTTTTGAATTCGGTTTACCCTTCGATCGTCAACCGGTGTATGGCGAGCGTGCAGTTAACTTTCAATTTGCCATTGGCTCGCCGTTCTGATTTATGTTCTAATAATTCGGTTTAAAAAGAGGAGTATTTTATGTCGCAACAATTGAACTTTAGAAATCGCTTTTTGCAATCTAGCGTTTTGGCTTTTTTATATACAAGTGTGTTGTTTTGTATCTCGTTGCAAGCCCATGCCGCTGTTGACAGCAAAGTGGGTATTGTCGACGTAGCCCAAGCTATTCAGTCCACAAAAGAAGGTAAGAAAATCAAGAAAGAACTCGAAGCTGAATACAGTAAGCGTAAGACCGATCTTGAAAAGAAAGTGAAAGACATTCAGACAATGCAAACTGATTTTGAAAAGAAGAGTCTGGTTTTGTCTGACGATGCTCGTTTGAAAAAACAACAAGAGATTGAGGGCGAAAAGGCTAAGTACATGGAGGCTCGTGAGAAAAATATGCAAGATCTCGCGAAAAAAGACCGCGAACTTTCGCAGCCTATGATTAAAAAATTGAACGAAGTCATCTCTCAAATTGCCAAAAAAGAAGGCTATACAGTAATACTTCATAAAAATGATCAGAACCTTGTTTGGGCATCTGGCGAATCTGATATTACAGAAATGGTAATCAAGGCTCTTGAAAAAAAATAGCGTTTACGACATCGACAAAATTTTGCAAATATTGCCGCATCGTCAGCCATTTGTGCTGATTGATCGTGTGCTTGAGCTTAGTGAATCCACAGGCACGAGTCGACAGGGCCGTAAAGTTAAAGCGATAAAAAACGTTACGTACAATGAACCGCATTTCGCTGGGCACTTTCCCCATCGAGCGGTTATGCCGGGCGTTTTGATTATTGAATCTATGGCGCAAGCGGCGGCTATTGCTTGCTGGCGTGAAAGTGATCCCGATATGGATGTGGCCATTGCTCGGATTAGCGAAGTCAGAATTCGTCGACCGGTGACTCCGGGAGATCAGTTAGTTATTACAGGCGAAGTTATAAAAGACCGTGGCACAATGCTCGTCGTGAAGGCTCAATCTTATGTGGATGGCGAGCTGGTCACTGAGTTTGAAATTTTGGCGTCGGTTATTCCACGAAAGTCGTCGTAGCCAACGGCAAGAGGTTGCAATCGTGAGCAAAATTCACCCCACAGCGGTAGTTTCACCCAAAGCGCAAATTGGTTCAGATGTCGAGATTGGCGCTTATTCGATTATCGCTGATGCAGTAAAGATTGGCGCGAAAACTCGAATTGAAAGTCATGTTTCAATTGGTAATCCAACAGGCATAGTCGAGATAGGCGAAGGAAACCATATCGTGGCCGGGGCAATGGTGGGCGGGCCGCCACAAGATTTATCTTATAGAGGCGAGCCGACACGCCTGATTATTGGCGACGGCAATGTGATTCGTGAATTCGCCACAATCAATTGCGGGACCACTAAAGGTGGCGGCATCACTCGCATCGGTAACGGTTGTATGTTAATGGCCTACGTGCACGTCGCTCACGATTGCCAGTTTGGCAATAGCGTCGTTGTGGCCAATACTACGCAATTTGCGGGTCACGTTGAAGTGGACGATTACGCGCGCATTGGCGGGATGACAGGAATTTCACAATTCGTGCGCATTGGGCGTTTTGCTTACATTGGCGGTATGGCGGCGGTGAATAAAGATATCCCACCATTCACGATTGGTGAGGGGCACTTCGCAAAGGTGCGTGCGGCCAACAAGATTGGTCTTACGCGTGCAGGTTTTAAAAAAGAAGATGTGGATTCTATTTACAAAGCTGTGCGCTTTTTGATTATGGGCGGTCGTACGATTGATGAAGCACTTGAGAAAATGAAAACTGACTGCCCTCCCAATGAACATGTACAGCACTTTATGGAGTTTATCCGTTCATCTAAAAGCGGGGTGGCACGGTGACAAATTCGGCGAAAAAACTTCGCGCCGCCGTTGTGGGAGTGGGCCATTTGGGTCGCTTTCATGCACAAAAATACAAAGCTTTGCCGAATGTTGAACTTGTCGGAGTGATGGATGCCAGCCCCGGTCGCGCGCAAGAAGTCGCAGCCGAATTGGGCGTCGCCACCTTGGCAAAGTTACAAGATCTGGTGGGGAGGGTAGATGCCGCGACAGTGGCCGCCACGACCACCTCGCATTTTGAAATCTGCCATTTTTTGCTATCAAATAAAATTCATGTGCATGTTGAGAAGCCGATTGCCACCACCAGCCGCGAAGGTCGCGAACTTTGCGATTTAGCCAAGATGAATAATCTTTGTTTACAAGTGGGACATGTCGAGCGTTTCAACCCGGCCCTAATCGCAGCTCAAGAAAAACTAAAGATGCCACTGTTTATCGAGTGTCACCGTTTGGCTCCGTTCAAACCGCGCAGCATGGACGTTAACGTCGTGCTGGATTTGATGATCCACGATCTTGATTTAATTTTGCATTTGGTGAAGAGCCCGCCAGTGAAGGTCGATGCCGTTGGTACCCCCGTAATTACAAAAACTGTTGATATCGCCAATGCGCGAATTGAGTTTGCTTCGGGTACTGTGGCGAACGTCACTTCGTCGCGGGTGAGCTTGAATTCTCAAAGAAAATTTCGGGTGTTTCAAGAGTCACAGTATCTGTCGCTTGATTTCGGCGCCGGCGAAGTGCGTTTGACCACGAAGACGGGCGATTGGACACCTGATGCACCACCACCAATCGAGAGTGAGGCGTGGAACTTAGAAAAAGGTGATGCGCTACTCGCCGAGACCGCAGCGTTTGTTGATT
>JAYUVI010000318.1:0-2203 GCA_043754135.1 Bdellovibrionales bacterium
ATTTGGCTCAATGTTTTACCAACATGTTATGTGGGGGGTTTAGGTATTTTCGCTCGAGCGCACGTATCAAAAACTCAACTGGTCAATCAAAGCGCAGGGGCATGGTCAGCCATGCAGTTTATTAAGTGGGTCGAAGAAGCGAAAGCCACGCTCACGGCATTAGTGCCGACCCAACTTTTTGATTTAGTAAAGCATGGTCAGCCAATACCATCCACCATGCGGGCTATTGTGATTGGTGGCGCTAAACTTGAAGAAGAACTTTTTATACAAGCAAGAAAACTGGGTTACCCCATTTTACCTAGTTACGGCATGACTGAAATTTGTTCGCAAGTGGCCACAGCGGATTTAAGTTCTCTGCAGGTGAAAGATGCGCAGGCGGCGCCACCTTTAAAGTTACTTTCGCATGTCGAAGCGAAAGTGAGAGATGACGGGTTTTTAGAATTAAAATCCCAAGCTCTGTTCACCGCAAAAGCATTGTGGCGTGGTCAGGGCGAAGTCGAAGTGCTTTGGCGTAAAGGGGAGTGGTATGTCACTAGCGACCGCGCCCAGTTACGAATTAATTATTTGATACCGCTCGGTCGGCAAAATGACCAGGTTAAAATTTCTGGTGAGTTGGTGGATTTAAATGACCTCCGCACGAGCTTTCACAAGCTCGCGGGGTCGCTTGATTTTACTTTGCTCACGCAGCCTGATGGTCGACGGGGTTCAGAGGTTATTTTAGTTTTACCCCATAGTTGTTTCGCTAAAGCCAAGTCTTGGGTGAAAGATTTTAATGAGGCTGTGTTGCCGGTGGCAAGAATTCGTACTGTTTATTTTGTGCAAGAGCTGCCAAAGAGTGAGCTTAGTAAAATCGTCACACCTAAAATTTTAGAAGATTTGGGTTTACGTTAAAGAATCTTTTGAAACTTGCGGGGCTGCTTTATACGCAAGCCCCGATTGAATCGCGCAGCCTAAAAGCTTTGCGCGCTTTAGATGGTGATTAACGGCAGCGCTTCCACTGCAAGTGATAAATAAGGCCGGCTTGCATGTCGATACTATCGACGGTAGCCATCGCTTGTTCGCGAAACGAGTTTGAATTCACGAGCAAAGTGGTGTTGGCACGCAGAGTGGTGTCGCCACCGCAAGGTGTCCAGACAACAGCTTCAAGGCCTAGGTTATCTGTTTTCACGTAGTCTTCGCTGACCGGGCCACGAAATGTTTTCGAAGCATTTACACCGCGACCGCCACCGGCCAAAAAGTAATTCACGTTCAGAGTGGCGCGAGCGTTGCGCGGTAACCCAACAAACCCGCGGTAATCGATACCGATAATTGAGTAGCTATACCCTTGCGGTACATGTATCGGAATTGCGATATTACAATTCTTTCTGGCAAACGAAACGTTATCTCCCGCTTCAACAACATATTGATCAAATAATATACTGAGTGCGCTTTCATCGGGGCTTAGCGCGACGCTCGCGCTACCGACTGGGCAGCCTGTGCCGCCGTATTGTGGATCGCCTAAGCGTAGGCCGTCTGCGTGTGCTGCGATTGATGCTGTCATCATAGACAGTATTACGATGAGTGATTTCATTGGTTCCCCCTTAAGTTTTTTTGAATGTGTTGGCGATTTGCAACTCGCTAACGGTGTTAACTAGAGCAAGGAGGGGGCCAATGGTTTTGGTGGCAGGCTGGCACTGCTAATTGAGACACGACGAGCTGTAATGAATGGTTAACGCGAAATTTATTTTTGCGCGAAAACTAATTTTATTTTTTCAGGAATGGCGATTTTTTTAAAATTTCCGCGATCGACGAAAACGTGAACGCTTTGCGTTTGGGCGCAAATGGTTTCTTCGTCTCGCCGTGCGTCTATGATGTCGCACGCGAGTATCACTGCCGATTCTTTTATTTCTATGAGCGAAAGACGTGCGATGTATGAATGCCCGGCCCGGCAAGGGTTTAGAAAGTTTGTTGAAATATTTTTGATAGGCACCGCGAATTCCGCATTGTTGAACCAATACTCCCATCCGATGGGCGATTCTGCGCAAAATTCTTCTAAACATTGATGCGCGATTTTTTGCGCGTGAGTAAAGTACATGATGCCTTGCGGGTCGGCCTCATCGAAGTGAATCATAATGTCTTTTTGTATCAAAATCTGCGCCAAGTTAGGCACCTTTAAGGGGGTCAGGTTTGTACTTCCAGATAAGATCTTTAACGAACTGTGGGG
>JAYUVI010000319.1:0-5383 GCA_043754135.1 Bdellovibrionales bacterium
CGACGGCGACATTCTGCTTTTTCGCTTTAACGTTTAACGGAGAACTTTTGTGGGAAATTTCACATTTGTAGGCCTCGGTCTTTTAGTCGGTTTATTTTCCGGGTTTTTCGGATTGGGCGGCGGCGTAATTCTGGTGCCGCTCCTTATACTCGTCATGCAGTTTGCCCCGCATACCGCGACAGCTACAAGTCTCACTGTTTTTTTGTTCCCGGTCGGAGCACTTGCTGTTTATGAATATTGGCGCGCCGGTAAAGTTACGCCTGAAAATTTTAAAATCTCCATGTTCATTGCCTTGGGTATTTTTTTAGGAGCTTTCTTTGGTTCGAAGTTAGCGCTCATGACGCCCGAAAAGCATTTAAAAACGGGATTTGGCGCGATTATGGTCGTCATCGGCCTCAAGTTGTTTTTCTCTAAGTAGCCTCTGCTCGAACACTCAAGCAATCACCAAAGCTCGAGCATCACCAAAGCTCATGAGCTGTGATCGTTCACATAGTTCAAGCTGTCGCTGTTATCGATTGTATAACATAAAGTTTTAGCTCTTTTTCATTGCGCGTTCATCACGTTCAACTTTTGTGCAGTAATAGTTACTGCGAAGAACTTCTTCTGCAGACGCACTAGACTTCAATCTACAATTTGATAGAAAAAAACTGTCGCCGAGGGGATTTGGGGACAAAGGACAACGGGGGGGGCTTACGTGAAGGGACAGTTTCATCGACAGAGTTTTCATCATAAAATAATACTGACTTCACTAAGCCTTGTTCTCCTTTCAGGCTGTTCGCGATCAAAGCCGGAGTCTTCTGGCGATTTACCAGATGGTAAAGACATCACCAACCGTCGCGCCGTTAGCAATACCGAATTACAAACTGCCGTCCTCTCTAAGAAAGCCGAAGACTTGGCGAAAGCTGGTTTGTGGTTTGTCTATGATTCAGTGAAAGACGGTTTAGAAGGTGTGAGCTCAGAACGCGCTTACAGTGAACTCGAGCTGCGTAAAGATGGCTCACCTATTATTGTCGCGGTTATCGATTCAGGCGTCGACATCACTCATGAAGATCTACAAGGTCGCATTTGGCAAAATGACAAAGAGATTAAAGGTCAACCCGGTGTCGATGACGACAATAATGGTTACACGGATGACTTTCACGGCTGGAATTTTTTAGGCGGTTACGATGACCGCGGTCAGGCCGTTAACTTGCAGGATGAAACTTTTGAGAAAACTCGTATCGCGAAAAAGCTGACAGACAAAAAGAGTTCAGGCCAACAATTGAGCGAGAAAGAAGAAGCGCAGCTGACCGCTCTCAATGCCGAAATTGAAGCAGACTGTACAGCCGCCCAAGATGCCATTAAATCCAATGAGCGTGCTTACGCGGATTTAAAACCGCATTTCGAAATAATTAAAAGCTTAGTGGAAGGCGGGTTAGATGAACTAACCATAGATAAACTCGAAGCCATTCAATCTGATAGCGAAGCGGTGAAAGCCGCTGTGAGCGCTATGAAAGAGATTTTAACTTCGGTCAAGGCCAAAAATGTTGCCCGCGTGTTGCGCACTATTAAACGCAATCAAGATGCCTTAAAATACCACTTGAATTTAGATTTTAACCCACGGGCTGAAATCGTAAAAGACAATCCCGAAGACATTAATGATCGTGACTACGGCAACAATGATGTTTGCGGCGGTACTGAATGCGACCATGGCACACACGTTTCAGGAATTATTGCAGCTGTTCGCAACAACAACTTAGGTGGCAACGGCATTGCCGAAAATGTGCGGGTTATGTCTCTGCGAGTGGTGCCCAATGGCGATGAGCGGGACAAAGATATTGCTTTAGCTATTCATTATGCCGTTGAAAATGGCGCGCGTATTTTAAATATGAGTTTTGGTAAAGCTTATTCTCCGCAAAAGAATTTTGTCGATGAAGCCATGAAGTATGCGGCTAGCAAAGGCGTTTTAATTGTGCACTCCGCTGGTAATAGCAATAGCAACAATGACTCAAAAAGCACTTACCCGAATCGCGAACTCGACCAAGCCGATGACTTCGGTAATAACGAAGTTTCAACTTGGATCGAAGTCGGTGCGTCGTCTGCATTTAAAAATGAAAAATTACCTGCGGCTTTTTCAAATTACGGTCGCCGTAAAGTTGATGTTTTTGCGCCGGGGTTTGAAATCGCTTCGACTGTACCGGGTAACAAGTACGCCATCTTCAGTGGTACGAGCATGGCGTCACCGGCTTTTTCTGGTGTTGCCGCACTTGCAATGGTTCAACACCCAGAACTCACAGGCCAAGAAATTAAAGACTATGTTTTGAGTTCTTCTCGACGCTACCCCGGCCTACAAGTGCTTCAGCCAGGCACAAAGGATGTGAGAGTGCCTTTCAGCGAACTCTCACGTACAGGTGGCGTTGCCGATATTTTTGCCACTTTAAAGAATTGGTTATTCTAAATTCCCTTAGCCGAAGTAATCTAGGGCGTCGCCTTCGCTGGCGCTTCAAATTTTTTAGGCGCCGCTGCAGTTATGTTGAAACGCGCCTGCAACACATTTTGAAAATCACCGAAGGTGAGTTGTTTTGTACCTACTTTGGCTTGCCAATCTTTATAAGCTGGTAAAGAGATGTAGCTGAAGTAATTGCCGGTGGTGGAATTTGTTGTTAGCTCCATCATTTGGCATTTTACCCATACCTTCTGACCAGACACCTCAAAGTGAAGGGCGCCATCAACTCGTGCATTGCTAGCATCTGCATAAATGCCTTTAAACTCGAATGTATCAGCGGGCAAAATCTGACGGTTCTGTTCAGACGCTTCGTACGAAAATAGACACAGAACTTTTTTCTCGTACCCTAATTGATCGGCCGTGAGGAGCGATTTATTGTAAATCACATTGAGGTCAGCACTGCTCAAATAAAAATACTTCGACTTTGCGGGGATTTGTATAGACCCATTTACGACCAGATTGAGTGTGCTATCGACGGGCAGAAAAACCATAGGGCTGTTAACCGCGGGCAGAAGAGAAGCTGGCGCTGACGATCTGGCATAATGTCGTCTGGGCACATAGTTGGGCATTACGTCTTTGGACGTAACACTCGCGGTAGCCACACCAAATGCCTGTGATGGTACAGGTGTAAATCTAAAATATGCGGATAAAGCTTTAACAAGCTGTGACTGTAAAAGTTGAAGTCCACTCTGCTCCTGCCACTTATCGTAAATAGGGAGATTAATTTGACCGTTAGAATTTTCAGAGATTTGTATCAAGCGACACTTGATCACAATAGGCACACCGTTCAAACCAAAGTTTAGAGATGGTGTGCTCCTACTGCCGCCAAAATCTAATCCTGAAAATACCAAACGGTCATTTACTGCAATTTGCCGCGTGGATTCGCTTGATTCATAAAAAAAACCACAAACAGCATTACCGTGACCGATAATCTTGGCCTCTGCAAAAGAAGTCTCAGCATTCAACATGATGTTGTCGTTGCCACCGAGAAAGAAAAAAGTTGAAAATGGCTGAACGTTAATAGGTTTAAGCGCTACAAACGTGGAACCTGACGACAACGCCGCAGCGGGCATAAAATCCGACTGACCGTCAACAGGAGTGACTACTGCTGTGCCGTTGGCTAATGGGTTATCTTCAGAAAAATACGTCTGCAGACTGTGCGCAGTGCTTTCCGCTGAAAACCGCGTTGATGTTTGCGGCTCGCCAGCAGATGCTTCGTCCGCTTGAATAAGACCTGTCAGTAATAGTGCTATCGCAATTGAATTCATTTTTTCTCCTCAGTATAAAGCGCGGTCTAGAGAACGACGTAGAGGCCCATATAACATGGTGTTGTGGCGTCTTTAAACGTCTAATACATGGTTGGGAAAATACGAATCGACCGTCTAAACTCTAGACAGAGTGCGAATATTAGCAGCGCACTTAAAACCCTTTCGCTCGCTTAAGCGCATTGGGGTCAGGGTCGCGGCCGCGAAAGTTACGGTACAGCTCATCGGCTGGAGCGGCGCCGCCGCGTTCTAGAATTTCTTGTCGATAACGACGAGCTGTTTCGGGGTTGAATATGCCGTCCTGCTGAAAGGCCGTCCAAGCGTCTGCAACTAAAACATCGGCCCAGTGGTAGCTGTAGTAGCCAGCAGCGTAGCCACCTGAAAATATATGTCCAAAATTCGCCGACACAATCGTGCCGTAAGTGCTCATGACTAGGTAGCGCTCGCAGTTTGTGAGCTCCCAAGAGCACACGTCATCTTCAGTTTGTAGAGAAGACAAATCACGATTGTACCAATTCATATCGGTCATCGCGAGACGCATTTGTCTTAACCCAAATAAGCCCACTTGAAAGTTCTCCGCATCAGTCACTCTTTGAACTAATTCAGTCGGTATCACTTCGCCGGTTTTGTAATGATGAGCGTATGTCGCCAAAACCTCAGGCTCGGTGGCCCAATGCTCTAAAAGCTGAGAAGGCAGCTCAACAAAGTCCACTGCGACATTGGTACCAAAGTTTGAAGCATAATGTGCTTTTGACAAAAGGCCGTGCAGTGCGTGGCCCATCTCGTGAAAAACTGTAGTGACTTCATCAATACTAAGAAGCGCGGGGTGATCACCCGATGGCGGAGTCATATTGAGCACATTAACAACATGAGGCCGTCTCGCTTTGCCATTCACCCACCCACCAGGGAGCAAGTCATTCATCCAAGCGCCGCCTCTTTTTGAATCTCGTGGGTAGGGGTCAAAATAATAGAGCCCCAGATACTGACCTTGCTCATCTTTCAATTCAAATGTTCTTACATTTTTATCCCAGGTAGGTAAATCGTGCCGCTCAACAAACGTGATGCCGTAAAGTTTATGGACAACGCCCAAAACTCCGGCCAATACATTGTCGAGAGTAAAATACTCGCGCAATTGTTCAGTGTTCATCTGAAAGGTTTTTTCGCGAAGCTGATTGGAGTAAAAAGCAACGTCCCAAGGTTCGATACTATGGCCAGCCAGTTGGGCTAGCTCTGCCAATTCTTGCTGCGCCTTAGGCCGATAAAGATCAGCCATGGCATTAGCAAAGTTTTCAACATTTTCAGGTGTTTTGGCCATGTTGTTTTCGATGGCATACGCAGCATAAGTTTTGTAGCCCAAAAGCTTTGCACGTTTCTCACGCAATTTCGCGATTTCAAGAACCAGCGGTTTGTTATTGGTCGCACCAAGAGTGGCCACCGTGTTGTATTCACGCCAAAATTTTTCGCGCAACCCACGGTTTGTAGCGTAAGTCATAAACGGTATGTAACTTGGTTCTTGTAGAGTAAAAATCCAACTATTGGGTTGGCCTTTTTTTACAGCGGTGGTTTTTGCGGCTTCTACGGCTTTTACTGGCAAGCCCTCAAGACCAGCCCGTTGAGTGACTACAAACTGATA
>JAYUVI010000320.1:0-6686 GCA_043754135.1 Bdellovibrionales bacterium
AGTCACGCAGATTTTGGGTGCGGAATGTAGGGTTCATTAAAGTAACGAAAAATAAAGTAGTTTTAATAGAAGTTATTGAATGCTATCCATCTTAGATTGGCTATAAAAACGAGCTGTCGACACGATGAGGTAAGATTTTATTATGAAAAAAGAAGACGTAATTGCTAAGTGTGTTGAGATTCGAGTGGCTGCACAGAATATTTCTCAATTTATAGAAGCGACCCTCGAAAATGCTCGGTCCACCCGCAAAGAACCAGGCAATTTACGTTTTGAAATTCATCAGAGCCGTGAAGACGAAACGCTTTTTATTCTTTTAGAAGCTTATTTAAACGACGACGCCATCACAGCGCACAAAGCGACTGATTATTTCCAAAAGTGGCGCAGCATTGCCGAGCCTCTGATGACCGGCGCCCGAAGAACCACGAATTGCAAGATTGTGCTGAGCGAATTGTAATGTTGCACGTGAACATAGACCGAGCTACTTTTTTATATAAACAACTGGTCCATTCACATATGACAGAGCAAAAGCTGATCACCATATATGCAACTATCACAGCAGCTGCCGCTATAGTGATCATCGTGGTCATGCAATACGGCGCCCAATTATTCCCACTATCAAGTAATAGCACGCCAATACCACCAAAAGCCGAAGACCACACGTTTGTGCACGTGCTGTTGGCCATCATTACCATTCTCGTCTTCACACAACTTTTAGGTCGCGTTTTGCGCTACATTCATCAACCCGCTGTTATTGGCGAGATGATCGGCGGCATTTTGATTGGGCCCTCCTTACTCGGCCGCTTTTTTCCTGAGGTTCACGCTTTTCTTTTTCCTGAAACGATTTTTCCGTTTATCAGTCGTATCGCGCAACTCGGGATCATCCTCTACATGTTCATTGTTGGGCTCGAGTTAGAACTCGATGTGCTAAAAGAGAAAGCCTCGTCAATTCTCGTAGTGGCTTATGGCAGTATGGCGCTGCCCTTTTTACTGGGGATCGCAATCTCTATCCCCCTTTTCAAAGAGTTCGCCCCAAGCGGGGTCACCTTTGAAAGTTTTGCGGTTTTCATGGGTGTGGCGATGTCTATAACGGCCTTCCCGGTGCTGGCCCGTATTCTCAGTTCTCTCAAAATTCAAAGAACTGAAATCGGTAGTATTGCGCTTTCATGTGCCGCCATTGGCGATGTGGCCGCGTGGTGCCTGTTAGCTCTTGCGGTTAGTGTTGCGAAAACAGAAGCTATGAACGCTCTGCAAACTTTTGCCCTTACGATCGCATTTATATTCATAATGATTTTTATCGTGAGGCCGATTTTATTGAAAGTTCTCGCGCGATTTGGACAGAACGCAAACCCGCGCCATGCTCTGACCACAGTTTTAGTGATCACGCTTCTGTGCTCATTCTTAACCGAATACATAGGCATTCACACAATATTCGGCGCCTTTTTATTCGGCGCCATTCTCTCGACCGAGAAAACTCTCGCTCAAGATATCACCCACCGTTTTGAAGACTTCGTGAAAGTTTTGTTTCTCCCCGCTTTTTTTGCCTATAGCGGGTTAAGAACTCAGCTCTTCTTGATTGATAGCTGGCAAGACTTGCAGCTCTGCGCGCTCATAACTGTACTCGCGACGATCGGTAAATTCGGCGGAACATTTTTAGTTTCAAGATGGGTCGGCTTCGATAAAAAAATGTCGACCATGCTTGGGATTCTAATGAACACACGCGGGCTCGTTGAGCTCATCGTACTCAATATCGGTCTTGATCTTGGCATTATCTCGCCTAGGCTCTTCGCTATGATGGTCATTATGGCCGTTATTACGACTCTCATGACTAGCCCACTCACAGTATGGCTTCTAAAAAAATCGCCCCGCGAATCCTAACGGTTGAAAGTCGTTTCAAAAGTAATAATCCACTTACACTCGATAAATTGGCGAGGCAAGCAATGTGGTCGTCCTCGCTTTGAATTTGAGTGTATTCCACTCGTGACAGATTTGCTTTTAGGCATTTAACCTGTTCAGTGGTAGTATAGGTTTAAGTTTATCGCACACTTGAGTCCTTGGACATTCGGTTCAATTCCTCCTTTGCGCCCCACTCAGTCCTTAGGAGGTCTTATGGGTAAGAAACTATATATTGGCAATTTGGCGTTTTCAGTTAGCTCTGAAAGCTTAACTCAGCTTTTCACACAATATGGTGTTGTGGAATCAGCTAAAGTGATCATGGATCGTGACACTGGCCGTAGTAAAGGTTTTGCATTCGTTGAAATGTCGAGCCCTGATGAAGCCAGCAAATGCATCGACGGCATGAATGGTCAACAACACGAAGGTCGCGCTATGAACGTTTCAGAAGCGAAACCCCAAGAGCCCCGCGATAATCGTGGTGGTGGCGGCGGCGGTCGCGGTCGTTACTAAATGCGAAATATTCTTTATGTTAGCAATGTCGGCCAAACGGCCGACATGTCTTTGTTAGAAGATCTATTCGTCACTGTTGGTGACGTCACAGCTCAACACCTTGAGCTAATCCCAGAATCAGGTCATCGCGTAGAGTTTGGCATTTTTGAAATGTCGACTGAACAGCAAGCCGCTGATTGCGTGGAACGCTTTCATGGTCAATTGATGAATGGCAAGCATCTCGCCATAGTCTCTGAGCGACCTAAATCTCGACCGGTCATCGCTAAGTCAAAAAAAAGAAGCAGCTAACGTGGCAACAGCTGAACGCTGCCGCAATTTCAATCACAGTCGCTCTAATGCACCCGTGCGTTTTTGCTCGAGCTGTGGCGAAATAATCAACAGCGATTTCAAAAAGAATTGCGATGAAGCCAAACACGCTAGCCGACGTAAAGACAGAAATATGTTCTGCAGCGATTGCGGCAAGAAGTTAGTTAGTCAATAAGAGTCATTCATATTATTTATAAAATTTTTAAGCAAAAAAAACGGGCCCACTGAGGAGCCCGGATTTGATGGTCAGATATAAAGTTTACTTCAAATGTTTGCTGATGAGTTTAGTCATCTCGAACATATTCACAACGCTTTTGCCACCGAAAACGGCTTTAAGTTTTACATCGGCCACGATGTTGCGGCGGTTTTTAGAATCTTGAAGATCGTGTTTTTTGATGTACTTCCACAGCGCGCTAACGACTTCAGTGCGTGCGCGATCGCCACTGCCAATAACAGCGCCGAGAGCGTCGCTCACCTTTAATTTTTTCATAAATGCAGCGTTCGGTTTACGTTTTGCAGCTTTTTTTGGAGCTGCTTTTTTCTTAGTTATCTTTTTGGCTTTAGCCATAGGTTCCCCCGGTGTAGTTTATGCGCGGGTGCGAAAGGCAACCGGCCTATCAAGCATACGCTGAAAAGCTATTCGGCCAACTATTTATAAAGGTTTGACGCCATAGCCTATAACGACCCTCTTCGGTGCTTTAATCAGCCCGAGGGTAATCTGTGTAACCGCTCGCTCCGCCGAAGTAAAATGTGTCAGCGTTAAATGAGGCGAGCGGTTTGTCTTGGGCAATTCGCTCAGCTAAATCAGGGTTTGAAATATAAAATTTGCCCCAAGAAACGGCGTCAGCAGCGCCGTTTTTAATAAGTCCAGCGGCATCTGCGGGCGACAAGCCTTGATTAGCTATCACTACTCCGCCGAATTCTTTTTTCATGTAGGCGCTCAAATAGCCTTCACGCTGACCTTCACGCGTAAAAATAAACGCGATTTTTCTTTTACCGAGTTCGCGCGCGACGTAGCCGAATGTTTCTTGAGGGTTATCGTCACCCATATCGTGCGAATCACTGGCGGGTGCTAAATGCACGCCGACTCGGCCTGCGCCCCAAACATCATTTAATTCATCTACAATTTGTAAAAGAAAACGGGCGCGGTTTTCTACTGAGCCACCATAAATGTCGGTGCGTTTATTAGTCTTTGTTTGCAGGAACTGATCGATCAAATAACCGTTGGCGGCGTGCGCTTCAACGCCATCAAAACCGGCTTCTTTCGCGTTGCGGGCAGCTCGTTTGTATTTTTCAATTATCTCAACGACTTCTTGAGTCTCTAAAGCCCGTGGAGTGACAAACTGTCGCTGTGGTCGCAACAGACTCACGTGACCTGCCGACGCAATCGCCGAAGGCGCAACCGGGGTCTGACCGTTTAAAAAATAAGGGTCAGAAATACGACCCACATGCCAAAGCTGCAGAAAAATGCGGCCGTCTTTTGCATGCACAGCTTCGGTAACTTTCTGCCAGCCGGTGATTTGCTCTTGGCTCCAAATTCCCGGCGTGTCGGCATAGCCCACGCCCATGGGGTCAATGCTAGTGGCTTCTGTCAAAATTAATCCTGCGGTCGCTCGTTGCGCGTAGTAATCGGCCATCATTTCATTAGGGATGCGCTCAACACCTGCACGTTGTCGCGTAAGAGGCGCCATAATTATACGATTGGGGAGTGTCAGCTCACCGACTTGCAGAGATTGAAAAAGTACCGATGCCATAAAAACTCCTCAAAAGCCTTAAAAGTAATTTATTGTTCTTAGCGCCCTTTGCGCACTGAATGTATAATTTGATCGAGTTGCGATAAAAATTGGGAGCGATCGACCTTGGCCATTGGCGCCGGGCCGGTATTTTTATCACCTAGATTTCGCAAATGAGACATCAGTTCCCTTGTGCCGAGTGCATTGCCGATATTACCTTCATTCAACTCGCGCCCTTTCGGGCCCAACACTCGCGCTTGCTTTTTAATACAGCGGTCAGCGAGCAACAAGTCAGATGTGATTAAAATATCACCTTTTGTTATGTTCTCAGCAATCCAATCGTCAGCGGCGTCAAAGCCACCCGAGACAACTTGCATCGTGATGCGCGCATCGAAGGGTATTGTGAGTGCTTTGTTTGCTACCACTAGAATTTTTAGTTGGTAGCGAGCGGCTACTTTATAGATTTCGTCTTTAACTGAGCAGCCATCAGCGTCGATGTAAATGTCTAGCAAGTTTTGGCCTCTGCTCTGGAGTTTTAGGGAGTTGCACATTTTTTGATGCGCGAACATTTAAAATATTTTCTAGGTATACTGAAAGTTTAAGTTAAAATACCAGTCTTGTAAATTTCTTTTTTTCACTCATTATAGCCACAAGAGGTTATTAATGAGTGACACCGTTTTAGCTATTGATTTTGGCACGAGTAATTCGTTGGTTGGCGCACGTCACGGTGACAAGCGCATTGAAGCCATTTGAATTTTATGATGCTTGCCAGTGGTAACGACACTCAAATTTGCCGAATTCAACCGGTAATCGGCAACGTGAAAGTAAACGTACTCCCTTTTCCAATCTCAGAATCGACCCAGATGCGACCCTTGTGTGCTTCGACAATCCATTTAGAAATAAAAAGGCCAAGCCCTAATCCTCTACGGTCATTGCTCCCGAGTTGAGAAAAACGGTCAAAGAGGTTCGATCTCTTATTCTCCGAAATTCCTGCGCCAGTATCTGTAACGGAAACTTCGATTTCGTTTGCTTTCTGTTGAGCCGAGAGGGAAATGCTTCCGCCGTTTGGTGTGAATTTAAGCGCGTTTCCAATTAGGTTGGATAAAACCTGAAGGACTCGGTCGTGATCCACATTCACGAACATCGGTTCAGGCATCGCTTGTATTTTCAAAGAAATGGATTTGGCTTCGACCATTTTGGAAAAAAGAATTATTCCTTCGTTTAAAAGAGTATCAATGTCTTGGCTCTTCGCCTCAATCACTAATTTACCCTGTGCCATGCGTTCGACGTCGAGGAGGTCGTTAATCATGCGGTCCATACTCGCCGCATTCCGTTCAATCATATCTAAATAAACACTTAGCGTATCTGCATCGACTGATCCGGTCGAGAGCTCACTCCGCATCATGCTTGCACTCATGGTGATACTTCCGAGAGGATTTCTTAAATCGTGGCTGACGACAGCAAGAAATTGGTCTCTTGTGACGAGAGCCGATCGAGTTAAATCATGGGATATTCTTTCGTCAGAAAGAAGATGTGAGATTTCTGCGGAGTCCAAGTCAATCCGTACTCTTTCATCTAGCAAATTATCGTCCGTCACTTTTCTTTCGGTTGAGAGAAGTGCAGCCGCGACCAATCGCTTCTTAAACCGCTCGTTGGCCCGAACATTGTCTTCAACCGTGCGTTCAGCATCTTGGGCTTTATCAGAACGCTCTCGCTCTAAGGTCAGACTTTTGTCATCCGCTCGCGAGGCTGCAGTGGAGGGTATATTTATTCTTGCATTTGCTTTAGCTGAATCTGCTTTGTTGCGGCTCTGATTTTTCGATTCGTCGGCAGCGGCCCGGTTCACACGAATAGAGTCCTCTGCATCGTGGGTCAATGCCTGAGCTTTTTTGCCTATGTATTCATCGGATTTGATTCGTTCTTCGCCGAGACTCTTATCAGTATTGCCACGTAATTTTGTAAATGAATCTTTATGGGTCTTCATTGTAAAATCCTTTTGACTCAAGTTAAACCGATCAGTGCGAACCTTACTGCTTTACCATGCCTCGGCCCAAATCTCCCGATTTCGACAAACTGAGAAACTGCTTATTCTAAACGCGTTGATGCGTTCTGGACAGAAGTATTGCCGAGATACGACCGACTTTGAATCACCGAAACCTAACTTAAGAACTTCTTAAAGTGAACAGGCCACGTCAAGTTTGCATTAATAACAATTACGAAAACTTTAAGATTTCTTCACATAAC
>JAYUVI010000321.1:0-3976 GCA_043754135.1 Bdellovibrionales bacterium
AAATTTAAATTTTGCTCAGTCAGATTTAAAATTAGGCTACTGGGGTCGAAATCTCGCTCGTGTAGAAGCGGGGGTCAAAGCCGCATCAAGCGACGAGAAGTCGCAAAGATTTTATGCGATAGGTGAAAGCCCCTGGCGAAAAATTTTAAGCCTCTCACCAGCGGAGCCAGGTTTATCAAGCTTGCAGCCGTTGACCGCGGTAGATTCTGCCAGCGGCCTTACTTATTCAGCTGGCGGTTGGTCAGATCTTCACCCGGTGTTGGCTTTGAAAAATGGTATGGGCTGTAAGAACGTGATCTATGTCACACGTCGTGGTGAAGAATCGCGCTTTGCTCAAGGCACTTACCGCCATTTGCATCAGTGGGCCGTCACCTCACCGGATTGGGCAGCAGCACATTCACGCATGTATGATTTAAACGCAGCAAAAAGTTCTTTTTCATTATCGCTGGCCGCAGCTGACGCAGTTATGTGTACAGATTGGGACAAAACCGAAGATGGCGATGACCAGGGTGGCGATAAATTAAATGAGTTAGTGAGCGACGCTTACCTTTCACCAGTTTTTGTAAAACCCGGATCTAAAAAACGCGGTTGGAGTATTAACGCCGCTGTTCGCGAGGCTGGAGATTTATTTGCTGCCGATCCGAATGACAGCAAATATGTAGGGTGCCGCTAACGTATTTGCGCGTTTTTTTAGAGTGAACCTAACGTGTTGATTCGCCGTCGTTAAAAATATTTGTGGCTACGTGAAGGCCCGGCTGTGCGGGGTCATAAAATCGAATTTGATTATTAATTGCATATTTCAAAATTGGAGAATGTTTTGAAAAACCGGAGAGTTGTTTTATTCGCGGTAGTAACCTTATTGATTTTTCAAACAAGCTACGCCGCGAATTTAAGCGAAGCTTGCCAGTCGCAGCTCACAATCGCAGGCTTTTACACAGCTCCTGTGGCCCGAGAGTTGTGCACCATGAATCAATCGGGTTGTGAAAGGCGTCTGCTGCAAAAGTATGTTGAAAAAACCGGTGCTGCCCGCTTGATTTGCACGAACTATGACAACATCAACATTGCTCTTAGCATGACAGTTTTTGATTCTGGTATAGCCGCTTTTTTTACTGAGGCTCTTCGTTACGGCACCAATTACAGCGCCGCCAAAACCCGCTGTGCCCTAGACAAAATGACGGTCGAGCCGATCACTTGGGCGCAAGCACTCGCTAAGTGTGATTGATCACTCCTAGTCGAGGATAACGTTTAAATTTAATAGCTGAAATTGTTTGATTAAAATTAAAGCAAAAACTGCATCTGGTGAAATTTAAAATATTCGCCTTTATGGTCGAGCAATTCATTGTGAGTGCCAGTTTCTACAATCTGACCCTTCTTTAAAACAATAATGCGATCAGCGTTGGCAATAGTCGAGAGCCGGTGGGCGATAATGAAGGCGGTACGGCCCTGCAAGAGCTGCGTTAGACCCTTTTGCACCTCTTGCTCACTCTCAGAATCGAGCGCGCTGGTGGCCTCGTCGAGCACGAGAATTGGCGAGTTCTTTAAAATCGCACGCGCAATCGAAATACGCTGCTTTTCGCCACCTGACATGCGACTGCCGAAATCGCCGACGGAGGTGTCGTATTTTTCAGGAGTTTTCACGATGAACTCGTGAGCATTAGCCATTTTCGCTGCGGCCTCTATGTGCTCGAGCGGAGCAGTTAAATTACCCATTTGAATGTTATTGGCGATGCTGTCGTTGAACAAGAAAACATCTTGCGTGACAAGAGCTATATTATGGCGAAGTTCGGCGAGCTTAATGTTTTGCGTGGGCACACCGCCAATAAAAATTTCACCTTGAGTCGGGTCGAAAAATCGCTGCAGCAAATTAACCAACGTTGACTTGCCGCTGCCACTTGAACCCACGAGCGCGATAGTTTCGCCACGTTTGATTTTTAAATTTACACCGCGCAAAACCGGCTCTTGATTGAAGGCAAACGTAAGATTACGAAATTCAATTTCATTCCAGTTTTGCGGAAAGTTGACGGCGTTGGGAATATCTCTCACCGTCGGTTGCGAATCTAAAATCGTTTGCAAGCGATCAACAGCAACACCCGCCTGTTGCATTTTCACATAAGCATCTTGCAGTTTACGAATTGAGTCTTGCATAAGACCCATCGCCGCCACGTAGCCAATAAAGTCGGCTGTCGAAAAATTAGTTTTTGTAATGACAAGGCCTATAATAATCAAAAGCACAGAGAAAAATATCGCATTCAAACTTTCAGAAATCGGGCCCGCGATCTCTTCGCGACTAATAATTTTAGAACGCGTTTTTAAAAATTCATCGGCGTGGGTGTTGAAACGCTTGCGCATTTCATCTTCAAGTACAAAAGACTGCACGATGCGTGTGCCGTCGAGACTCTCTTTGAGAGTGCGGGTGAGGTCCTCCATAATCTCTTGATTCTGCTTTGCGTATTTACGTAGACTACGAGCAATACGTCGCAAAACAGCGGTCACGATGGGTAGCGCAAGCATCACAAACAAAGTGAGGCGCCACTCTTTGTAGAGAAGATAAGTAAACATGCCGATGATCAACACAGGTTCACGAATGATATCAGCGACACGGTGAATGCCATTTAAGATCACCATGATGTCGTTCACCATACGTGAAATCAGGCCGCCTGAACCGCTCTCAAAATTTTGAAAGAACGAAAGATTGAGCGACAAATATTTATCCATCAGTTTGCGGCGTTGAGCGACCGAAATGCGATCGGCCGTGAACTTCATAATGTAGAGGTGAAAGTAGCGGGTGACCGAACTCACCACCCATAAAATTGCAAGCGCAATGGGTATGTAGATCACGGCTTGCGCGTCGTGGGTTTCGGGTTGCCAGGCGGTGACAAGTTTATTGAGAAGCTCTGGCGCCACGCCTTTGAGTGCGCTCGTAAAAATACCTAAAATCACCACAAGAATGATTTTACTTTTGTAGGGCTTCATTTCAGGCCAAAGTTTTTTAACGGTGCTGAGCATACTGGGGCTGCCTTCAATTATGTAAATGCGATTTAGTTTTAAGTTAGCATGGGTGCCGAGAGCTGTCAGCCCTTAAAAGCCCGGGGCGACTCGCGCTTTTGCGAAAAGCCGGGCTGTGATTCACGCTTGTGCGAGAAGGCAGGCCGATGACAGCATATTCGAAATTGACACTTCTGGTGACGATAAATGTAATATGAGCTTATGGTGCCCTATCAAGATTTATTCAAACTCTTAAGCCAGCGTAAAATTCGTTATTTAGTTGCGGGTGGCTTTGCTGTAAATTTTCATCAAGTTCAACGAGCTACAGTTGACTTAGATCTTATTGTGCAACTTGAGAAAAAAAACATTCTAGATTTTACGGTGATAATGAAGGAGTTAGGTTATTCGCCACGTGTGCCCGTTAAGGCCGAAGATTTGGCAGATCCGATCATTCGAAATCAGTGGATTAGAGATAAAGGAATGATGGTCTTTAGTTTTATTCATTTTAAGAATCCGTTTGAAGTCGTAGATACGTTCGTAGATGAATTTAAGCCCTTTGACGAACTTTACCAACGTAGGCTTTCGGTCAATGCGTTCGGGATCGTTATCGATGTGATCGGCAAAAGTGATCTTGTTGAAATGAAGAAGCTTGCTGGGCGTGATAAGGATTTGTTTGATATCCAACAACTTGAGAAGAAAAAATGAAAGATAAATCAAAGGTCGCGCAAGATTGGGGACAGGCCTCGAGTCAGATTCAGCTAACTCCTGAACAGATTATTCAATGGTTAGAGTCTTACCGCGAGCTTATGTTTGAAGTCTGGAACAAAAATCCTGAGTTGCGAAAAGAGTGGGAACGATTAAATAAGGTGCGAGCTTCTTAAGCATTTAGCCCTTAAATGCTTATCCGGTTGACTCCGGATAACGTAAATCCGACATGGATTGAGGCGATTTAGTGGCTCCGATGCCCAGTAAAGCCTGAAAAGCCGCCATT
>JAYUVI010000322.1:0-2103 GCA_043754135.1 Bdellovibrionales bacterium
ATCACCTTTGTTACTCCCGGCAGACGGGCAAAAGGCAAAGCGAAAAGACTCAAGAAATAATAGTAGTGAAACTCGGCCCGCGAAAATCTTTCGGTGTAATAGGCAATGTCGCGATCAGTGAGCGGGTGCTCATCCATCGTCCGCAGTCGAGGCGTCAATTTACGAAAAAGTGCAATAAACGGATTTTGCGAAAGTGGTTCTAAAAACACGGCTTCGCCATCGGGTTTAAGTACGCGTTCAATTTCAGCAGCCGAACGCTCAAAGTTCAGGTGATGCAAAATGCCTGAACCACAAATGAGGTCGAAAGAGTTGTCGGAAAAACCCAACTGCTCGGCATTCATTTCTTTTAATTCGATCTGACGTAAACCCATTTCCTGAGCCTGCTGAGTGGCAATATCGATGGCACTAGTCGAAATATCGATGCCTGTGACCTGCGCGCCTTTTTGCGCCAGCATAAACGACGCACTCCCCTTGCCACACCCGTACTCGAGCACTCGAGTTTGCTTAAGATCACGATCTTGTAAAAAAACATCATAATCGATCTTCGCCTGTTGCATAACTCGGTAATAATTCGAGACCGATTGACGGCGGTTATCTGAAAAAGCCTGGTCGTGAAATTTTTTTTCGCGAGCGATACGATCAGCGGTCATGTTGGTCTGCATAGTTTTTTCACTTTCATTGCGCAGTCAATAGTCAGAAGGGCTAAGCCACCCGCCAGCACGCCGGCAACAAGATTGGCCACGATGCTCAGTAAGGGGTGCAAACTTTCAAAGTAATGATGGAGAGGCTCAATACCATGCACGAGAATACCACCACCTACGAGAAACATGGCCGCTGTGCCCGCTACTCCTAAAAACTTCATTAACATCGGCGCTAATTTTAAAATCGTCTGACCGATATAACGTCGCGGGCGCGAGGCGTTCTCGCGATTAAGATAAAGCCCAAAATCATCGAGCTTCACAATGACCGCCACTAATCCGTAGACCCCGATCGTCATGACTACAGCAATACCACATAAGACTAAAATTTGTTTTGTGAGTGTCTCGCCCACCACCGTACCCAGCGTGATAACTATAATTTCAGCTGATAAAATAAAATCTGTGCGCACGGCACCTTTGATTTTCGCTTTTTCATCGACGACTTCAACGAGCCTTGCGGCAGCCACGGGTTTTTCTTCAGGTGGGTGAAAAAGTTTGGCGAAGACCTTTTCAAAACCTTCGAAACATAAGAATAAACCACCCAACATCAAAAGCGGGGTTACGAGCCAACCCATGAAGCTGCTGATCAAAATTGCGGCCGGTACAAGAATGGCTTTGTTAATGATTGAACCTTTAGCCACGGCCCACACGACCGGTAATTCGCGATCGGCATTGACGCCGCTCACTTGCTGCGCGTTCAAGGCCAGGTCATCACCCAGTACTCCGGAGGTTTTCTGGGCGGCGACTTTGGTGAGTAAGGCTACATCATCAAGCGTACTGGCAATGTCGTCTAAAAGTGTAAGTAAACTGGCGGCTGGCATAGGCAAACCGTAGCATGAGAATTACGGATTTGTCACATTTTTGAAACGCGAAGCGCCGATATTAAGGTGGCGCAAGCTATCTTGGGTCTTGCCCTACACGAGTTTTAACTTGCGCGCCCACTTCGATAGGTTTCAAAACGATCGCAAATGGTTTGAAATTTTGCGCCTAAGGCAAACAATTCCCCCACAGCAAAATCGCGACGGGCCTGCTCAAATATTTCTCGCTCCTCTTCGTTTAGGTGATGCTCGACGATCTCAGCCAGCACTTTGGCTTTGGCTTCGATTTCAGCCCCCCATGTCTGAGCATATTCGCCGTCTTCAAGTTCACTGATCAAAGTTTTCGCAATACCGTGTTCTTCATAGGCCTCGCAAACCATCATTTCATTGTCATCAAAGCGGCGTAAGGCTTTATAGAGTGAGTCTTCTTCAGCCTCGGTATGTATTTTAAGTAGAGTAATGAATTGCTTTAATTTCACTATCTTTAAATGTTTCAAATCTCGGTTTTCATTTTTCAAAACCTCAATGTAAGACCGCAAAATCTGATGATGATTTTTAATTAATGTGAGAATATCGCATTTCGCTTC
>JAYUVI010000323.1:0-4485 GCA_043754135.1 Bdellovibrionales bacterium
ACTCCCCCATTCGTATCTGGCCACAAAATGTGGAGTTGGATTTTTTCCCGCTCGGGGCGACTTTTTACGATGTCAAAGTTTTGCCAAAACCTGAAATGCGCGCCGCACTCGCACCGACAACTATTAAACGTATTGAAGCCAGCCTCAGCTTGTGGGGTATTTTTCGCGGCGAATTGCGCTTCAGTCGCGTGGCGCTTGAGGACGGGCTTATTGAGCTCAATTTATCCAAATTGCCGATGCCAAAGAAAAAACCAATACAGAAACCCGCAGACGCCCGCCCAGGCCTCGAGCTGCTCGACGCCCTGCCGATTGAGCGATTGCAACTCACCAACATTCAACTCGATCTCGGCGAGATTTTCGACGATCAAAGCTTGCGTATCAATAAACTCAATCTTTTAGCTGAAAATTCGTTTCACACTCTGCGCGCCAATGTCGACGCGAATGAAATTTATATATCTCACCGTCGTCATAAATCGCCGTTAAAGGGGCGCATCAGTACCGAGTTTCTGCTCGACAGTGAAGGTCTTTTTGTCACTGAAGCGCGCATCGAACATGGTCAAAGTGAAGTTCACGGCACAGGGGCTCTCAAAGGCGACCTACTGAGCAAAAAGTTTGACGAGTTGAATTTTAAAATGGCTGGGCATATTCAGTCCGAAGACGCCGATGCCCTCAAGGTTCTACTCCCCCAGCTCAAAAATTTGCCCAGCACGACAGGCCGCGTACAATTTGAATCTGACCTCAAAATGTCAGCTGATAAAAAATATCGTGCGGAGTATGCGCTTAAAACAGAAAATTTTGGTATTTCACATTATAAAATCGGCGATGCCGCTGTGCTGGGGACCATTGATAACAACACGCTCACACTGACAAAAATGACCGCTCAAGGTGAATACGGGATTGTGCGCGTAGCGGATTTCAAACTTAGACAAAACGACTCCATGAAATTTTCTGGGCAAGTCAGCACTGATGGTCTCAAGCTGCGCGAGCTGCTTATGGCTATTGGCCTTAAACGCATACCTGTGCAAGCTCACTTCAGCGGCGTATTGCCGTGCGAAGGCCAACTCCACGACGATTTTACGCTGACTTGTCGTGGGCAATTAAATGGCCAACATCTTGTCGTCGAAGGTCGCGAGCACCCGATAGTGGCACTTAAAAATTATTCGGTCAGCGGCGAATTTAACGTGAACTCGAAAAATGTCACATACAAAACTGATCTGCGCATTGGCGAATCAAAGGGCGAGAGTACAGGAGTCATTGATTACAACAAGGGTTTTAAAATCGATTACTCTAGCCCAAAATTTAATTTTTCTGATATCGATGAACTCGCCGGTTTAGAACCTGAAGGCAATGTAACGCTCAAAGGTATGACGAGCGGCAATAGCCAAGCTGCTATTATTCAAATGCAGGCCACTGCCGAAAATTTGTGGCTGAAAGATTTTGGGTTAGGCCGCGCTCAAACGCAGATGAGTTATGCTAAAGGCAAAATATTTTTCAAAAAACTAGAAGGTCAAATGGGCCGCACGCGATACGCCGGCGACCTCACCGTAGATTTAAATTCAGAAACCCTCGAATTTGCCGGCACCATGCCTTATGTGGAAGCCGAGGACATGACTTCAGCTTTTGCCCGCAAAGTGAAGCTGCCTTTTCAATTCACCGGCACAGGTGCAGCAGATCTGCTCGTCAATGGCCCTTTTGATTTTGCCCGTTTGAGTTATAATCTTCACTCGGCGCTGTTTCGTGGCACTATAGCGGGCGAACCCTACGATCAAATTCATTTCGATGTCACCAGTGATAAGGGTTTTGTTAAATCTAATCGTATAGAAATCTCGCGCGCCGCCAGTCGGGTTACGGCGCAAGGTACGGTCAACCCTGACGGCCAAATGAATCTCAGTATTGCCGGTCGCGCGTTTCAAATCGAACAATTTGAAAATTTGGGCAGGCTTAAACTTAGTATCACCGGCAATTTAAACTTCGATGCCGTGTTAACGAAATATATTTTAAAACCCAATCTAGTATTTAAAAGCACCATCACGCGGATGACTGTAGATGACATCCCCGCACAAGATTCTTCACTTGAATTTAAAGTAACAGAAGACGAAATTTCAGGTCAGGGACAATTTCTTGGCCCTTCGTTGAAAGCATCGTTCATGCATAACCAAAATATAAACGGCAATACAGAACTTGCGGTCGACGTTTTCAATTGGGACTTCACCCAAGTCTTTTCGATTTTCACCGATACACTCCGCGAGGGGAATTATCACACACAACTCACAGCGCAGCTCAACCTCAGCTTTCCGAATAACAGTAAAGATCGTTTTTCGGGCGCACTCAACGTAAAGCAATTTGATGTACGCAACGGCCAAGTGGAGATGAAATCGACAAAACCGATGGCGCTGACTGCAAAATTAGGCGTACTCACCGCACAAGATTTCGAGATTAGCGGTGCGGACACTTTTTTACGTTTGAAAACAAAAACGGATACCAACGAGCCCCTCGGATTGACGCTTGAAGGTCGTGTCAATTTAGCTCTCGCGGCCATACTCACACCATTTATGGATGATATTCATGGTGACACGAGTTTTTCGTTTCATGTGAGCGGCACCTATAAAAACCCTCAGATGAACGGTTCAGTTTTTCTCGACGACGGATTTTTTAAGATTAAAGGCTTCCCCCACTCGTTTGAAGATGTGAGCGGGGATGCCAACCTCAGCAATGGCAAAATTATAATCAATACAGTCAAAGGCAAGCTGGGTGGTGGTACGTTTCAAGGTCGCGGGCAAATCGATGTCATCGACAGTAATTCAATACCGGTGGATATAAAAGGCGAAGTTTCTGACACTCGTATCAATGTGCCCGAGGGCTTTTTCACGCGAGGTGATGGCGACTTTTTTGTTAAGGGAAATTGGTTTCCTTACACCATTGGCGTCAATTACAACGTGGCCTCTGGGTCTATTGAAAAAAAATCAGCGGACTTCAGCAAAACAGCTAACGAAATTAAACCCAGTGTCTTTTTGCCAAAATTTCTCAGCGCTCAACGCTTTACTCCAATGGTGCTTGATTTGAACGTGAGCATCCAAAAGCCTTTACCAGTGCATTTGGTGATTAATCGTATCGACATTCAATCAAATGTGTACGGCCATATGCAGGTCGCAGGACCACCTGATCGCCCGTTGCTCAACGGCAAAGTCACGGCGATGAAAGGTGGTAAAGTCACTTTTCGCAATAATGTTTTTGACATCAAAGGCGGTTACGTCGAGTACAACAACTCGCCGCCTGACGACCCGACTCTCAACATGCAAGCCGAAGCCGTGGTCACAGCTCAGCTACGAGACAACCGTACGCGTGACTACGATATTGATCTGCTCGTGCAAGGGACGGCTAAAAACCCCAAGCTCACGATGTCGTCGCAGCCGCCACTCCCTGAGAACGAATTAATTTCACTGCTCACCCTGGGTTTTATTAACGAAGAAAATGCCAACTCAGCTGAACAGGGCGAGGCCACCGCAGGCGAAAAAATCGCCAACACTTCTTATCAACTCGGCTCGGCGTTTCTTAACGAACAGTTAGGTATTAACCGCGTCCTCGAAAAACAGTTAGGGCTGCATTTTGATTTCAATTCTTCTTATGATACCTCGGACAAAGCCGAGCGCCACAAGTTCACGTTGAGCAAGCAGTGGACTCCGAAATTTGGCACCACCGCCAGTCGCGAAATTGGCAAGACAAACACCAACAACGTGAAGGCTGAGTATAAACTCGATAAAAAGTTATCAGTTATCGGTCAGTGGGAGGGCACTGAAGCCGCTGGCTCCGAGCAAGTGACAACTTCTGACAAAGATTTAAATATCTTTGGTCTCGATATCGAATACAAGGTAGATTTCAAGTGATGAGTATGGGGGCCAAGAAAAAATCTGAAATAAAAGTACGGGTAAAAATTTTCGCCTTCGCGTGCAGTCTTTTCGTGCTGTGCGCGATCGACACGGCTTCGGCTTTATCCTCATTACGTCATTATCAAACTAAAGGCATAACCGAAGCTGACTTGAGAAAAATCGAATCGCAACTGCCCGACCTCACCGCCGCGCATCCGCTACTTGCCACTTTCGATGCGGCCATTCGTATTCTCATGATGACAGATGACTACGCCTCGGTGCAATTGCAGCAAAATCAAGACGGCGAATACAGCCTTGTGGGCATTTCACAGAAAAGATTAAAAGAAGTGCGGTTTTTCGGCAATCATCATTTCGATGATGACGAATTGCTCAATGCCATGAATCTGCGAGTCGGAGCACAACTCAGCAACGCACAACTGCTCACGAGCGGTGATCGCGTAAAAGAATTTTACGGCATACACGGCTATTTTAATACCGTGGTGAGTTTTGATACCGTTGAGCAAGATAAAAATGAAATCACTTTACTAGTGCGTTTTCGCGAAAGAACACCCTGCTTGATCAAGGAAATCGACATTGAAACACCTAACCAAGATTTAAA
>JAYUVI010000324.1:0-7051 GCA_043754135.1 Bdellovibrionales bacterium
CAACACAGCAGCCGTATATGGTCGAGTTTCACCATTGCCGAACAAGAGTGTGCGAAGAACCCAAGACAACCCCTGTGGCCGACGCACAACTGCCTTTGACTTTACAATCAATCGAAGTGCCCGGCGAAAATTCGTTTCTCGGCTCGTTTGGCGAAGCCACCACTCAAGTTCAAAGCGTTATCTACAATGAAACTGCTGAACTCTCTCACTAAACCTTTTCAAGCGCTTCTGGCCACTGTGCTAGGAGCGCTTTCCATTATCGCCGCCATAGGCCTTTGGATTGTTTCGAATCAGCCTTCAATACATTTTCAATCAAGTGAATCTGTCACTGAAACAGGCGCGCCGGTTTTCAACGAAATTCGATTTTACAGACAGGCTGCTCAAGACATCTGGATTATGCGCCAGAGCCATAATGGCAACACCACTGATCACACCAAATGGGATCGCCTAGCTATCGTGGTCACGAAAAACAAAAAAGTAAAAGCGGCCATTGCATCTACCATTTCACAATCGGCAACACCAACTAGCACCGGTGCAGAAAATACTGCGAAGGTCGCGCGCTTTTACCAACTGGTACCAGGTTCAGATATCATCTCAGACGAAAATGAAATTCATCAAGCGTCGATACCGTTGAAAGCACGATGTTTCGCCTGTCACTCCAATGGCCCGCGTGCTATTCGAATGAATACAGATTCAGCGGAGGTCCCGATTTCAATCGCAAATAGGTTTAAAGTCGCTTTGTTGAACTTGCGTATAAAAACCTATGGCCCAGTCACGAGCGTCGAAGGTTTACACCATGAAGACGGCGTACCGTTTTCATCGCATCTCAAAGTTTTCTCGCAACCGCTTCAGCTCAAATCGTGTGTTAAGTGTCACGCCCCAAATGGCTTAAGAAATCCGCTAACGCTAGAACAGTTAGGCACCGCCGCTTATTTGGTGAAGCAAGGATTTATGCCGCCTTTTCCATTCGCAATTTCGGAGCAAGATAAAAAAACACTTGTGCTGAAAGAAAATAAACTTTAACCCATCCGCGAATAGCGCCTTACTGGTTTTTATAGGATCAGAATTCGGAGCAGGACTCGCCGAAAGCGGACCAACTCAATGTCGAGACAACGAAAAAAGTGAATAAAGTATTCTGAAAATAACGAAGCATATATTATTTAAAATAGTGCCTTCAATTGAAGGGCCAGTGCAATCAAAATGACCGGCGGCACCACCCATTTCATTAAAAAGGACCAATGGGCATAGAGCATACGGCCCGACGACACGGATGAAGACGTCGACGTCTCAGCATTATTTAAACTTTCACCTTGCAGAAACTCTTCGATCTTCATTTTTTCGTTTACTTCATAAACGACGATTTGACTGAAAATAAGAGCTATGATGGGCACAATCCAATTGATCAAAACTAAATCGAGCAATTCAAGTAACCCACGTTCGCCCACTTTCACATTAGCGAATATCGTCGAAGAAAATGCCGGTATTATGGTCGCAATAAAAGCTGAAGCCCCCGCGATTAGACTGGCTTGACTGCGTGTTAACTGCGAGTTTTCGCAAATGTTGGCCACAAGCGTTTCCAAAATTGAAATGCTTGCACCTAGCGCCGCTAAATAAAGACATAAGAAAAAGAAAATACCGAAAAGTGCACCACCATCGAACTGCAATAAGAATTGTGGTACAGTTTGAAACAACAGTTCGGGCCCCCGCGAGGACGCTCCCCCACCGACCAATAAAGGGAAAATCAAAAGTCCTGCCACCAGCGCTGTCGCCGCATCGACAGTCACGACACGAAATCCGGTTTCAGGCACCAGGGTTTCATTGCGCAAATAACTACCGAAAGTGACCATCGTCGCAAAGCCCACACTTAAGGTGAAACAAAGTTGCCCTACGGCTGCGCCGAGCGAAGACGCATTTAACTTAGAAAAATCAGGGTACAGAAAAAAGCGCATGGCTTCGACGTTTGACTCCATAGACAGCGCTTTAAAAACTAACACGAAAAGAATGCCGACGAACACCGGCATGATAAAACCCACCCACTTTTCAATGCCGTCTTCAAAACCCTTAGCCACGATTATACTTATAGCCGCGATGTGAACCGTTGAAAAAAGCAATTGCATATACCCCGAAGTTTCGAGACGTGACATGTTCTCCATCACGAGCACTTCGCGACCGGGCATAAACGGCAAACTCGAAAACTGCATAAAAAAATGCAGAACCCAACCGCTCACGACCGAGTAGTAACCTAAAATAAAAACACAACAGAAAAGCGAAAGACCTGCGAGGAGCGGCATCATCCAAATTAGCGGGCGGCGTTTACCACCCATCCCCACTGACTGCGCTTGCGCCACGAGTTGCTTTTGCCCAGCGAGTACGCCGCGTGTAGTGACTTTGCCAATTAGCAATTCACCGATAAGCAGAGGGCCACCAATGATAATGAGTAGAAAAAAATAAAGTACGACAAAAGCACCGCCACCGTTTTCAGCCACTACGTAGGGAAAGCGCCACAACCCACCCAAACCAAACGCCGAGCCAATGGCTGCGAAGTATATTCCAAAGCGTGTTGCCCAAGCGCCGCGACGACGTGCCATAGATCAGCTGCTCTTCATCACATAAACGCGCACAGGAATACCTTGCAAACCCCACTGATTTTGAATGCGCTTCACTAAAAAACGCCGATACGCGGGAGTCACGCCATCTGGGTGATTAGCAAATGCAATAAAGCTCGGCGGCTTTTGCTGCGTCTGTGTGCAGTAGTAAAACTTAACGTTAGTCGTTCGATAGACTGGCGAAGGCGCTTGGCGAATGACATCGTAAAAGAAGTCATTCAACTCGCGCGTGGAAATTTTAAGATGCATCTTTTTCCAAACCCGTAGGGCTTCGTCGAGCATGGCTTCAAGCCCTTCACCAGTCTCGGCGCTCGCAAAAACCACCGGCACTTCAGCCGCGAAATGAAATTCAAATGCCAAACGATCACGAAACCACTTGCGCGGTTCTTCGACGGCTTTTTTCAAAAGATCCATTTTATTGGCGACCATAATCAGCGCCTTGCCCTGCTCAAAAATATACTCCGCCATTTTCGCGTCTTGCTCGGTGGGGCCTTCAGTGGCATCGACCACGAGAAATACCAGATTAGCTTTGTCGATAGCTTCAAACGACTTATAAGACGAAAGAATTTCAACACCATCGCCACGACCTAAACGTTTACCCTGCTTACGTAATCCGGCTGTGTCGACAAAAGTGAACGGCTGATCACGATATTTAAAACCGATTTCAACGGCATCGATCGTGGTCCCCGCAATTTCAGAGACCAACATGCGATGCTCACCAGTGATCGCATTACAAAGTGAACTCTTGCCCACATTTGGTTTGCCTACGATCGCCATGCGAATACTCGGAACAGTTTCTTCAATCCCCTCCGGAATACTCTCAATAATACGCTCAACGATTTCATCAACATGGTCACGTCGCTCAAACGAGGCATGTAGAATGTCCATTCCGAACTCATAAAATTCAGATTTTATCATTTCAGCGTCTTGCTCACGATCGACTTTATTGACCACGATCATAAAGGGACGACCGCTCTCTTTCGCTACACGGATAATATCGCGATCTTCAAGGCAGAGGCCACTGCGACCATCCATCACCAAAACCAACATATCGACGTACTTCAGTACGCCCGTGACCTGTTTAAAAATCATCGGCGAAAAAGTATCTTGCTGACTTGTCAAACCACCGGTGTCGAGCACTTCAAATTGGTGCCCCCACCAATCGGCCTGGGCGACAATAATATCACGAGTAACGCCGGGTTGATTTTTCACCACGGCTTTACGCGAGCGCGTGAGAATATTGAAAAGCGTCGACTTACCGACGTTGGGCCGACCAATCAGCGCTACACGAAAACCATTTTTAGTTTGTAGTGACATAGCCGAGCTCCCGCATAGTTTCGCCGTCTTTCGCCCAATCGCGTTTGACCTTCACATGGGTTTCTAAATAAATTTTCTGACCCAACGCTTTTTCAGCATCGATACGCGCCGAAGCGCCAATACGCTTGATCGTTTGACCATTACGCCCCACCACCATCGACACAAAGTTTTCTTTGGTGACTATAATCTCAACATAGATTTTGGGGATATTACCGCTTTCATCATATTTTAAAACTTTCACGGCCAAGCCGTACGGTATTTCTTGGTGCAAATACTCAAAACATTTTTCACGCACGATTTCAGCCACCAAATCGCGCGTAGTTTGCGTGGTGTAAATGTCATCTGTAAATAGTGGAGCTTCGGTTTCAGGCAAAAGGTCGCGCACCACCGGCAAAAGTTTTTCACGTAAGTTCTCGGCACTCTTTATAGCTGAACACGCAATGACTGGCACGCCGATTTCGCGCAGCTCTTCGCGCAATCTGGTTTCGCGGGCGCCGCCGCTCATTGCCATATCAAGATCAGTTTTGTTGATAATGACGGCCCACGGGCGTTTAGATTTTTTCACCAGCTCGACAATGTCGAGAAGATCCTTTGAAGAATGGGCGTCTAAATTTAGAATTGCCAAACAGGCATCACTACCTTTAATGACATCTTCAAGTTCTTTCTCAAGAAATGAATTTAAGCCCGTCGTCGCTTGTACGCGGCCCGGGGAATCAACAAATGCAATTTGCGTGTTTTTATCATTGTAAATGCCAATCACACGTTTACGTGTGGTCTGCGGCTTTCGTGAAATGATACCCACTTTTTCGCCAATCAATGCATTTACCAACGTACTTTTACCTGCATTAGGTAGACCTACCATCGCGACAAAACCTGTTTTCATAAAGCTCCCCATGCGGATTTCGCGGCGGATTGCTCCGCTTGTTTTTTACTACGACCCGTACCGTGTGCGATCACTTGATCTTCAATCTTCACCACCACGTGAAATATTTTGTCGTGGTCGGGGCCTTCCTCTTTTTCGAGAATATATTGCGGCGGCTGCTTCGACTCACTTTGTAGCTTTTCTTGCAAACGCGTTTTGTAATCGTCAGTAAATTGCGCATCGGTATCTAAGCTTTCAATTCCCGGCGTGAAGATCTTAAAAAGCAGTTCACTGACTGTGACATAATTAGAATCTAAATAGGCAGCGCCAATCAAAGCCTCGAGAGTCGAAGCGATCAAACGCGGTTTAGTCGCGCCGCCGCTTTGAATTTCGCCTTTGCCAAAGAGAATGCACTCCTCAATTTGCAACTGACGCGCGAGACCGTGTAAGGCGGCTTCGTTGACGAGACTTGCACGTGCCTTTGATAATTCACCTTCGGTAAATTCGGGAAAGCGATTCATCAGCTGATGGCTCAAAGCCAAATCTAAAACGGCGTCGCCTAAAAATTCGAAACGCTCGTTGTGACCAACTGAGTTTTTTGTGTGTTCATTGTGATAGCTTTTATGGGTGAGGGCTTGTTCAAGTAAGCTTTTGTTTTTAAAGCTGTAGCCAAGCTTCTCTTCGCAAGATTGCGCGCGTTCTAAACGGGTCATGTCGGGCCTCTGAGGTTATCAAGAGCTGAAAACCGCCACGGGGCTACGTTCTAAGCTCTACAGTTACTAAAACAGACGTCGCAGATTTACCATAGCGGCCGATGAAACAGAAGGCGAATCTCAGGTCGGTGCGCTCATTTTTCAGTCGGTACACCAATAATTTTAAAACTACCCACGACAGCAAGACGAGCAAAATCGAGATATTGGCCTTTTGGGTCGGTCGCCGCCATAAATGTGAGCCCAGTGACTAAACCTTGGACAGCAGTCGCAAGCTCGAGCAAGTTTCTTTGATTCGCCAGTGTTTCGCCTATGAGCGGGCTCTCCGTAGCATAAATCATCGCAATAAGATTAAGAATACGATCACGCCCCACTTGCTTGATTTGCGCGTTCATTTCGCCAAACATTTTGTCGACTGTGGCCAAGTGATAAAAGGTGGACCACACCGCTGAAAACTGCTGATCTCGCGATGAAAGTTCAAACGGCGCGCGAATGTAGCCTTCAAAAGCTTCGCGAGGTGTAGCCACGCCTCTTTCAATCTTGGCCACTGAAAGAGTTTTTAATTTTTCAAGCTCTTGCTGAATCATATCGAGGATCAGCGACTTCACCGTGGGGAAGTGATAGCCCATTAGCGCTTGAGGTACTTTCGCCATTTTTGAAATGCGCGAGAATCTTAAGCTGTGAATGCCTTCTTTGGCGACAAGTTGCCCCGCCGCTTGCAAAAGTTTTTTACGCGTTTTTTCACCGCGTGTGAGTGCGAGCTTACCCATTTACAAATACCCGGCGTAGTCGAGCCGGTGTTGGAGATTGAATAGCCGAGGTTGCAAAAACTTTTTCGCGTCTTTTGCCAAGTGAGGGTAACGTTCACGCAATCGCATAATGTCATCAAAAGTCGCTTTGTAAAACGTTGACTCTTCTATGCCCACTTTACCTCTAAACTCGAGCGATTGTTCTTCGGTCATCATAAAATCCATTTGCAGATGAATGATACCGCCTGGGATCGTCGCTAAACCTAAAGCTTGAAGTTGTAAATTAATATCATCGTCACTTGTCGCCATAACCAAAGGGTGCTCGCGCAGATAATTTCTATAATCAAACGAATCGAGCACAGTCTTTTCGCGCTCCACGCGAAAGTCGTTTAGACTTTCAAGCGTGCGTTGGTACATTGGCCCTGACATTTTTTGGATTTGCTCATCAACGTTGTCAGCAACGGCAAGAATCGTCGCCGCCAAATACTCCAATGGGTGCTGCTTGCTCATGCTAGGGTCTAAATTATTTACGACCACTACCATTTGCTTGCGACCTTTTTCATAGGGCTTGCCGGTCCGTGCCGATTGCGCCATTTCTTGCGGCGTAAGATCGGCGGCCAAATACATTTCGGGCTTAACCATTTGACTAGCCGGCAGCAGAGGGTCGCTGAATTTTAAATGTAAGTTATCAAACAACCGCACACCGTCAGACAAACTTAAATTAAAACCCGCGTGTTGGAGCGCGATCATTGAAGCGGCCTCCATGGTTGAGGTGCCAAGATCATTAACAATTAGCGGTTTCGCTTG